>JBDGYO010000015.1:0-31139 GCA_039584015.1 Gemmatimonadota bacterium
GGCCGGGAGATACGCACCACCTGCCACGCACTGCCCCATCACCGCACTGATCTGCGGCACATGCAGGTAGCGGCGCATGAGGGAGTTGTAGTAGAAGATCCGGGCAGCGCCGTACTGGCCCGGGAACACCCCCTCCTGGTACGGCAGGTTCACACCCGCCGAGTCGACCAGGTAGATGATCGGGATGCGCTCCCGCATTGCCACTTCCTGGGCGCGCAACATCTTCCGGATCGTCTCGGGCCACCAGGAACCGGCCTTCACCGTCGCGTCGTTGGCCACGATCACCACGTGTCGGCCGGCGACCATGCCGACGCCCGTGATGACGCCGGCGCCCGGCGCCTGACCGTCGTACCGGTCGTAAGCGACCAGCAGCCCGATCTCCAGCCACGGTGTCTCGGCGTCCAGCAGTCGACCGACCCGCTCCCGGGCGGTCAGCTTCCCCTGGTCGTGTTGCTTTTGGATCTTGGCCGGCCCGCCCCCCTGCTCGAGACGGACGGCGAGCTCGCGGTACTCCTCGGTGAGCTCACGCAGGCGCGCATGGTGTGTGACGGGTTCGCCGGTCGTCACTCGGGGCGATCCT
Organism: Gemmatimonadota bacterium; assembly: GCA_039584015.1. GTDB lineage: Bacteria > Gemmatimonadota > Gemmatimonadetes > Gemmatimonadales > GWC2-71-9 > WVYX01. Next base: position 581 of record JBDGYO010000015.1, read on the forward strand.
CCGACCAGGTGACGATGTACTCGATGATCTCCTGAGTGGGGGTCCCCGGTCCGAACAGCTTGGCGACGCCCTGTTGCTCGAGCGTCTCGATCTCCTCCATCGGGACGATGCCGCCGCCGATGAGGAGCAGGTCCTCCCGCCCGGCCTCGTCGAGGAGCTTACGCACCCGGGGAAAGAGCGTCATGTGCGCGCCAGACAGAATCGACAACCCAACCACGTCGACGTCTTCCTGAACGGCCGCCGTCGCGATCATCTCCGGAGTCTGGTGCAGCCCGGTGTAGATCACCTCCATGCCGGCGTCGCGCAGGGCTGCGGCGACGACCTTGGCGCCCCGGTCGTGTCCGTCGAGACCGGGCTTGCCAACCAGGATGCGAATGGGGCGGGCTCCCCGCGCCGGTGCGTTCATGGTGCGCGCAACCTAAGGGGCCCGGAAAGCCGAAACAAGCGGGACCGACTTCGTCGCCTCACTGCGTCTTGAACCGCAGCACGGCCGCGAGCCCGTCCACCCGAGACCGTGCCGCCTCGTCTTCCACGACCTCGACGGTGCTACCCTGGCGCAGTGCCTCCTCGATGGCCTCGTCCACCACATCTGGCACGCCTCCGGGCTCCCCTTCGCCGTCACACGGTTCCCCCTCGGTGGTGAGGCGACCCGAGCCGTCGCAGCGGAATCCCGCCTGCTCGACTGTGGGGTCCACGAACAGCGTGCGAACCTGGCCATGGGCCAGCGCCCTGAGCACCGGCTCGATCCCGTTCACCGCCCATCCGGTGCCGAGTCGCTCGTGCAGGGCGTCCACGTAGCCGGCTTCGAGCTCCCGCTCGGCTTGTCGCCGAACTGCGAGCACCGCTTCCATCACCTCGGCCGGGCTCGTCGTCTTGGGGTTGAGCTTCGTGGTGCCGAGCACCTGCGCAGCGAGGTACGGGTGGAGGTGAGGCGCGACGGCGTCGGCATCGGCCCCCATGCCCGCCAGGACAACGCCGCGTATGGGTCGCTCACGCGAAGCCTCGAAAAGCCGATGCGCGACGCTGGCGTAGTGGCGCTGCTTCTCCTCGCGAATCCGTTGGTGGTAGCGATGCTCGCCTGCTGCGCCGAACCCGGGCCCGGCAACGCCGGAGGGACCGTGGAACCGGCCCGCCCGCGTCGTGTCGCCCGCGGTGAGGCTCGGCAGCTCCTCGACGCCGAACGCCGTAACCGTGAACATACGGGCCGTCGTGCGGTCATACACGGCGCAGAGCACGCGTCCAAATTCGTCGTTGAGGGCGGCCGCTTCGCGGACGAGTGGCGTGTGGTCGACCGAGAGCCGCGAGCGGAACACCGAGGGCAACGGGATGACCTCGAACAGACGGAGCGGCTCACAGGCGAACAACGCGATACCCTGCCCTTCACCCAGGTGGTCGGGATGCTCGAGGTACTCCCGCATCCGCTCCAGGTCACGCCCCACCGCCTCCCGCTCCTGCCGGCCGACGCCGCGCTCCTCCAGCCACTTGAGCTGCGCCTTGATCCGATTCTTCAGCTTAATGAGGTACTTGCCGCGGCTCCGGTCTCGCGGTTCGAGCTTGAGGTAGCACGACACGACCCAGTGCTCGCTCGCCCCAAGGTCGGTCAGCCAATCCACGATTGGCTGTAGCGTGGCGGCTTCCCCTGCGGCACTCGCCGACGCGCCACCGCGTGAAACGGAGAGGTGTTTAGAAGAAGACGGGTTCGCGGTATGCACCGTATACCTCCTCCAGGGCGTGGCGGATCTCGTAGAGCGTGCAGTACGCGCGCGCGCAGTCGAGCATGTAGGGAATCACGTTGTCGTCACGGGCCGCCGCGGAGCGCAGCTCCTGCAGGGCGCTCTCGACGCGCGCGTCATCTCGACCGTCGCGCAGCCGGGCCAGGCGCTTTCGCTGGAACTCGCCCGCCTCCTCGTCCACCTGCAGGATCTCGAGCTCCTCACCATCCCGGTCGACGTAGTCGTTGACGCCCACCACGATGCGGCGCTTCTGGTCCACCTCATGCTGGAACCGGAGCGCACTCTGATGGATCTGTCGCTGAAACCACCCTAGCTCGATGCCCTTCACGACTCCGCCGATCTGCTCGATCTGTGTGAACAGGTCCTCGGCCTCTCGCTCCATGCGATCGGTGAGCGCCTCGACGTAGTAGGACCCGGCCAGCGGATCCGCTACGTTGGGCACTCCGGTTTCGAACGCCAGGATCTGCTGGGTGCGCAGCGCCAGCTTCACGGCCTCCTCGGTCGGCAGCGCCAGCGTCTCGTCCAGCGAGTTGGTGTGGAGCGACTGCGTGCCCCCCAGCGCGGCGGCCATGGCCTGGTACGCGACCCGCACCACGTTGTTCATCGGCTGCTGCGCCGTGAGCGACACGCCGGCCGTCTGGCAGTGGAACCGCATCTTCCAGGAGCGAGGGTCGCGCGCTCCGTAGCGCTCGCGCATGTGCCGCGCCCAGATGCGCCGCGCGGCACGCATCTTGGCAACTTCCTCGAAGAAGTCGTTGTGCACGTCCCAGAAGAACGAGAGCCGGGGCGCGAAGTCGTCCACGTCGAGTTGCCGGGCCATGCCTCGCTCCACGTACTCAAACCCGTTGGCGAGGGTGAAGGCCATCTCCTGAACCGCCGTGGCGCCGGCCTCGCGAATGTGGTAGCCGCTGATCGAGATCGTGTTCCACAGCGGCGTATGCTCGGAGGCCCACTCAAACATGTCCACGATGACCTTGAGGGCGGGCTCGACGGGGAAGATCCAGGCATGCTGGGCCATGTATTCCTTCAGCATGTCGTTCTGGACCGTGCCGCGCAGTTTGCCGATGTCGACGCCCTGCTTTTCGGCGGCGGCGACGTAGAAGCAGAACAGCATGGCCGCCGGGCCGTTGACCGTCATGGACGTCGAGACCTGCTCCATTGGGATCCCGTCGAACAGCGTTTCCATGTCAGCGAGCGACGAGATCGCGACGCCGCACTTGCCCACCTCACCCTCGGACCGTGGGGAATCGGAGTCATACCCCATGAGCGTGGGGAAGTCGAAGGCCACCGACAGACCGGTCTGCCCGCGCTCGAGCAAGAACTTGTACCGCCGGTTGGTGTCCTCCGCCGTGCCGAACCCGGAGAACTGCCGCATCGTCCAGAGCCGACCCCGGTACATCGTGGGGTGGATCCCACGGGTATAGGGATACGCTCCCGGGTAGCCGAGGTCTCGTTCGTATTCCCCTCCCTCGACATCCTCGGGAGTGTAGAGCGGGTTCACATCGGCCGAGCTCTGAGTAACGAAGTCTGTCGGCCGTTTGGAAGCAGCCTCGTACTCCTCGCGCCAGCGATCGTGCGGGTTCTTGTCCGTCATCAACGACTATCCTCCTGCAGTTTGCCCACGATGTCGTGGGCCAGCTTGTACGGACTGATCCGACCCTGCACCACGTCGTCGAGCCCCTCGGCCAACCGTGCGTCGCCGTCACCTTCCTGCCAGATCAGACTGCTCAGCGCCCGGTCCACCACCTCGCGCGTGTGTCGCGCCAGCCGCTCCCTACGCAACGCTGCGAGTTGTCCCGTGCGTTCCAGGTGGGCGTAGTGCTCGTCGAACACCTCGATGAGCCCCTCGACCCCTTCCCCCTTCACGGCCACGGCGGTGAGCACCGGCGGCTCCCACTCTGCGCTTCCCCCCTCTCCGTTCCCGCTTCCCGGGGGGGCGGAGAGGTGGCCGGGCTTGTGATGCGGCGTAACGTGCCGAAACGCGTTGCCACGCCGAATCCCCAGCATGATGTCGACTTCCTGCACCAGCCGGTCGGCGCCTGGGCGATCCGCCTTGTTGACGAGGTAGAGATCGGCAATCTCCATCACGCCCGCCTTCAGCACCTGCACGCCGTCACCCGATTCGGGTACCAGCACGAGCGCCGTGGTATCGGCGCTCCCTGCGATGGCTAGCTCCGACTGCCCCACCCCCACGGTCTCGATGATGATCCGCTCGAAGCCGAAGGCATCGAGCACGTCACACACCTCACGCGTAGTCGTCGCCAGCCCTCCGACGCCACCGCGTGATGCCATCGACCGGATGTAGACGCCGGGATCGAGCGTAAGCGTATCCATCCGAATTCGGTCGCCCAGCAGAGCGCCGCCGGTCAACGGGCTGGTGGGATCCACCGCGACCACGCCGACCGTGAGGTCCTTGGCACGGTAGGCCTGGACCAGCCGCTCGATGAGCGTGGACTTCCCCGCGCCCGGTGGCCCCGTGATCCCGATGCGGTGCGCGCGGCCCACCATGGGGTGGAGTTCGGAGAGCAGCTCTTCGAACCCGTTTCGCGCGTTTTCGACCAGCGAGATAGCGCGAGCCAGCGAGGGGATGTTCCGCTGCTGGATGCCTTCGACGAGGCCCGTAGCGTGCATGTCGTATGTAACCTCGTCCCTGCCCCGGCGAGCTCGCAAGCCGCGTCCCTAGCTGCCGTTGAGCAGGAGGGTGGCCGCGAGCCCCAGGAGAATGAAGAACCCGGCGATATCGGTCACCGCCGTGACGAATCCGGAGCTCGCCACGGCCGGATCCACGCCCAGACGCTGCAGCAGCAGCGGCACGGCCGCTCCCACCGTCGCCGCGACGATGAGGCTGCCCCACATGGCCAGCATGACGACGAGCCCGAGCTGCCACGGTCGACCCGTGGCCACGGTCACCAGTCCTACCACCAAACCGATGGCCAGTCCATTGATGATCCCGACCAGCATCTCCTTCCCCACGAGCGCGATGCCGCTGCGGGCCGGGATCAGGCCCAGCGCAATGCGCCGCACCGTGACCGCCAGCGCCTGTGTCCCCGCGCTCCCACCCAATCCCGCCACGATCGGCATGATGGCGGCGAGCACCACGATCTGCGCGATCGTGTCCTCGAACGCGAGGACGACGGCTCCGGCGAAGAACGCCGTGAACAGATTGAGATAGAGCCAGGGCAGCCGGCTGCGCACCGCGTGCTGCCAGGTGCCGGCGAGCTGCTCGTCACCGGCGCCGCCGCCAAACTTGAGGAGGTCCTCCGTCTGCTCCGCCTCGACCACGTCGATCACGTCGTCGAACGTGACGCGGCCGAGCAGCTTGCCCTCGGGGTTCACCACGGGCACCGCAGGAACGTTGTAGCGGCTCATCAACCGCGCCACTTCCTCCTGGTCCAGCTCGGGGGCCGCGGACACCGGTGGAGGCTCCATCAGCTCCTTAACCGAAGTCTCGGGCTCGGCCACGACCATGCGCTGCAACGGGAGGATGCCCACGAGGCGGTGCTGTTCGTCCACCACGAAGATCTGGTAGAACTCCTCTACTTCCGCCGCCTGGCGCCGCACCTCCTCGATCGCGTGTCCGGCCGTAGCACGCTCCGGCACGGCGACGACGTGGGCTGTCATCCGGCCGCCGGCCGTCTCTTCGTCGTAGACCAGCAGCCGCTCGATGTCGGCCCGGTCGGCGACGTGCCTCAGGATGCGCGCCGCCTGGTCGGCAGGTAGCTCAGCGATCAGGTCGACCGCGTCGTCATCCTCCAGCTCTTCGACGATGTCGGCGGCATCTTCCGGTCGCAGCGCGGCGAGGAGCTCCTCCGGGTGCTCCTCCTCCTCCATCTCGGCCAGTGCCTCGGAAACGAGCTCGGGCGGAAGGGTCTGCACGAGGCGCAGCTGGAGGTCAGGCTCGAGCCCGGCCAGCACGTCAGAGAGGTCGGCGGGCTGGAGCTCGCGGGCCAGCCCGAGGAAGCGGGCAACATCCCCCGACTCCGCCAGCTGGCGCAGCTCGTCCAGGACCATCTCCTGCTGCTCGTTCACGCCTGCGTGTCCTTGAGGAGCGTATCCAGATCGAGCCCCCGCCGGCGCACCGAGGGCGCCTCATCGTGAGGGCTCACGGCCCCGGCCGAGATGACCAGCTTCATCGCCTCGTCGACCGAGATTCCCGTTTCCTTGATCTTCGTCTTGGGCACGATGAGCATGAACCCCGACGTGGGATTGGGTGTGGTCGGGACGAAGACGGCGATACACGGTTCGCCGATGAGGGCCACCATCACCGGGTCGTCCTCGTTGGTAACGAAGGCCACCGCCCAGATCCCCTCGGTGGGATACGGGATGAGCACGGTCCGGCGGAAGAAGCTGCGTCGCTCACCCACGACCGTCTGCACGATCTGGCTCATGGCGTTGTAGATCCTGCCCGTCAGCGGGAACCGTGCCAACGCCTCGTTCCAGAAGTGCAGGATCTGGCGTCCCGCCGCCCGGTGCACCGCCCATCCCACACCCATCACGGCCAGGACGAGGAGTACGAGCCCCAATCCCGGGATGCGGATACTCAAGAGGTTCTGGAGCGGCGTGCCCAGGATGTTGTCGATTTGCCGGAACAGCCACACGAGCACGACCGCCGTGACACCCACCGGTGCGATCACGATGAGACCGGTGAAGAAGTAGCGCCGCAGCTTCCTGGCCGTGGGGTTCACCTTCACTCACCTCCCCGCAGTGCAATCGTGGGTACCGGGCCTCGCCGCACCGTCACCCGCTCTAGTCGCGTCGGCGTCGCGCCCAACACATCGAACTCCAGACCACCGAAGGCATAGCGCTCGCCCGCTTGGGGAATACGTCCCGCGGCTCGTGCTAGCAAGCCCCCAATGGTCTCCACATCCTCCGGCAGGTCCACCTGGAACCGCGCGGCGATATCCTCGGTCGGGGTCGCACCCGTAGCCTCGACCAGGTCGGCAGCTGCTCCCTCCTGGACATCGCGGGGCTCCTGCTCCCCGAACACATCGCCCACCAACTCCCGCAGCAGGTCGTCGAACGTGACCATTCCCGCGGTCCCCCCGAACTCGTCCAGCACCACCGCGACCTGGTAGCGGTCACGCTGCATGGCGAACAGGAGGTCGGTGCAGCGTTTCGACCCCGGAGTCGTGGTCACCGGTCGGAGCGGCAACTCCGCGCCCGGTGCGATCTTGAGCAGGTCGAACGCGTAGATCATCCCGCTGATACTGTCCAGCGACTCGCGATAGATCGGGAGGCGAGAGTACCCCGACTCGCTGAACAGGCGGCCGACCTGCTCCACCGGTGTACCCTCCCGCACTGCTACGATCTCGGTTCGCGGTGTCATCACTTCGCGAACGGGACGCTCGGTAAATGCCAGGATGCCTGACAGCTCAGGCAGCTCCACACCGTCGTGCGGCTCGTCTGCCCGTGCCGGTTGCGGATGCGCGTCCAGCGCCGCCCGTGCCCGCGGCTCCGATGCCCTGGGAGCGAACGGTGCGAACAACCAGCCGAGCGTGCGGAGCCAAGGGGTCACCCGGTGCAGGATCCCCTCCGGCCAGCGTCGTCCGACCGCACGGGGCACCGCGTACGTTGCCACCACGACCACGGGTGCCGCGAACAGCAGGATCGCCGCTGCCTCCAGGAGCGTCGGCAGACGCGCCGTGAGCGCCGCCAGACCGAACCCCGCCACCAGCGCCCCGCCGGTCACCAGCCCCTGCGCGGCGCGCACGATGCGTCCGGGCGCCGCGAGCAGCACGCCAGCCGACGCCCCACCGGCTTTACCACCGGCGGCCCAGCGGTAGAGATCGACACGCCGCACCGCGGCGGCAGCAGCTGCCGCCGCCATGCCCGTCGCGGCCACCACGACCCCCACGGCCAACATGATCCACGCGGTCACGGTGCGGCCTCCCCCACACCCTCGGCCGGCTCGTGCGCCCGCCGCTCGAAGTACACGCGCCGCACGCGTCTCCGGATGACCTGCTCGACCACGACGCGGAACTCGCCGATGCGCAACTCCTCGCCCGGACGCGGCACCCGTCCCAGCTCCGAGTAGATGAGTCCTCCAACGGTGCTCACGTCCTCCCGGTCGATCGCGGTGCGCAGCGTTTCCGACAGGTCGTCCAGCGTGACGGTGCCATCGACCCAGAACTTGTCGTCGGGGCGCTCCTCACGATCGTATTCGCCGTAGATCTCGCCAACGGCCTCTTCCAGCACATCTTCCAGGGTGATCAGTCCCGACGTTCCACCGAACTCGTCCACGACGATGGCGATGTGGCTCGGGCCGCGCTGGAAGTCCCGGAGCTGGCTCACGAGCGACTTCGATTCCGGAACGAACTGGGCGGGCCGCACGATCTCTTGCCACCGCTTCGGATGCGGAGCGATCCCCGCCACCACGGGCGTGAGGTCCTTGGCGTACAGCACGCCCACGATGCTGTCGAGATCGCCATCGTACACCGGCAGCCGCGCCCGCTCCCTGCGACGCAGCGTCTCCACCACCTCACGCCAGTCCGCGCTCGCCTCGATTGCGGCGATGTCCAGTCGCGGCGTCATGGCCTCCGCCACGACACCGTCACGCAGCGACACCACCCCGGCCAGCACGTCCCGCTCCCCCTCACCCAGGCCGGTGACGGTCGGCGCGCGCGGCGGAAGCACCGCCTGGAACAACCTCCCCGTGGCGGCCACGACGCCCAGCAACGGCTGGAGCGTGACCAGGCTGCGGCGTGCCGGTGACACCGTCATGCCGGCGAGTTGCGGTAGCAGCACTCCGATCCCTCTCGGGAGGGCGTCGGCAATCAGGTAGAGCAGCGCACCGGTGAGCAGCAGCCCGGCTGCCCCCTCGGCAGGCGGCCGCCGCCACCACTCGATCGCCGCAGCCGCCGCAGCCCCGGCCACCACGAGCAGCGCCACCCGCGCGACCTGCAGCGCCCGGTGCACCGGAATGGGTTCGCCACGTGCGGGCGGTGGGTCGCCCAGCGAGCGCGGGAGCGCGGGAGCCTCGTCCGCCAGCACGAGCAGGCCCGCCCACAGCGCCGCACCAGCCGCCACGAGCAACTCGAGCCCAACCGTCCAGGAAGTGCTCATCGTGGGGCGCGTCCGCTCAGCCGTTCCACGTAGCGCTCCTGATGGCGCCACATGGCCGAGCGGGTTCGGCCGGTGCCATCGGGGTGTTCCTGCCCGAGGACGTGCAGCACGCCGTGCACCACGAGGCGGATCATCTCTTCGCGCTCGGTCACGCGCGCGTCTTGCGCACTACGCCGTGCCACCGAGGGGCAGATGTAGATGTCTCCGGCCAGCTGGTTCACGTGTGGCAAGCGGAACGCGATGACATCCGTCGCTCGGTCGCGCCCCAGCGCGCGCCGATTCAGTGCCCGCATCTTGGGGCCGCCGAGGAAGGTGATGGAGAGGGCAGCGCGGCCGACCCCCTCACCGTCCAACACGGCGGCAGCCCAGCGCCGCACTGCGGTGGCCGGGACCGCGAGCGCCGCGTCCGGGTCGGTCACCCGCAGGTCACGCCTCGGACGCTGCTTCCCAGTCCGCGCCGATCCCGCCAACTTCCGCCGGGTAGTCGATCCGATTGTGGTACGCTCCGCCCAGGACCCGTTCGAACTCCTCCTTCATCCGGGCGAGCTGCGCGTAGGTGAGCGGTGCCTCTTCCAGCTGTCCTGCCTCGATACGGTGCCGGATGATGTGGTCGATGGCGTCGCTCACCTTGTCCGGTGTGGGCTCCGCCAGGACCCGGACGGCCGCCTCGATGCCGTCGGCAAGCAAGGCGCAGGCGGTTTCCACCGTGCGGGGCCTCGGCCCGGGGTAGCGGAAATCCTCGACTTTGACCCCCTCATCCCCTTCCCGGCTGCGCGCCCGCTCGAGGAAGTACGTGATCTCCATCGTCCCGTGGTGCTCGGGAATGAACCCCTTCACGACCTCGGGGAGCTTGTACTCCTCCGCCAGCGTCACGCCATCCCGCACGTGGTTGCGGATGATCCCGGCCGAGACCTCGGGCTTGAGCTTGTCGTGCGGGTTCACGCCCGGGGTCTGATTCTCTACGAAGAATTGCGGCTTCTTGAGCTTGCCAACGTCGTGATAGTAGCACCCGACACGAGCGAGGAGCCCATTGGCGCCCACGACGTTGCACGCCGGCTCGCACAGATTGGCCATGGCAATGCTGTGGGCATACGTCCCCGGCGCTTCCGTGGCGAGCCGCCGCAGCAGCGGGCGATCGGGATCCGAGAGCTCGAGCAAGGTGACGTCGGTCGTGACCCCGCTGATCGACTCGACCACCGGGAGCAGCATGAACGCGAGCGCGCCCGACGCGAGCGCGTTGAGACCGCCTCGCAACCCGGTGAGACCGATCTCGACCGCCGACCAGTCGACACGCAATCCCACCGCGACCCCCGCCAGGAGATAGGCGCCGGCCACCAGGACCACCGCCGTGAGGAACTGGTTGCGTCGCCGCATCGTACGCACGCTCACGGCTGCCGCGACACCACCCACCAGCGCGACGAACAGCGCCTCGACACCACCGTAGGCCGCCTGCGAACCGATGAGAATGGCCAGCACCATGGCACCAACCATGGAGACGCGCCCGCGGAAGAGCACGGTGACCATCATCGCCGCGAACGGTATGGGAATGAGCTCGGGCGCGTCCGTGATGAACTCTCGATTGACGGCGGCACCCAGGATCACGAGACCGAACAGCACGCTCAGCACCAGCATGCGCCTGAACATCCGGTAGGTGTCCGGCCGGTACAGCATGACGAGCAGCCAGAACACCATGAGGACCAGACCGTTGGTGACCATCTGTCCGAAGGTGCCCCCGGCGCTCGCGCCGGCTCCGCCGCCGCGCGCCGTTTGCGCCTGATTCAGGGCGAAGAGCCGCTCGTACGCCTCGTCCGTGACGACCTCGTTGGCATCCACGATGCGTTCATTCGCCCGCACGTGATGCTTGACGGTGTCGACGCTCGCCCTGAGCTCCTGCTTGCGGAGCTCGTATTCGGTCGTGTTGGGGATCAAGCTTGGCTGGAACAGCCCGTTGATGAGCTTCACGTACACCTGATCGCCCACCAACGAGCTGGGGTCGGGGTGCGCCGTGGAACGCCGCTGCAGTACCAGCTCGTAGGTCGGAATCGTGTCGCGCTGCGCCACGCCCTCGGAGCCGTTGCGCCGCACGATCACCTCGGGGACGATCTCCTGCTCGAGGGCCTGGGACTCGGCCACGCCGGCCCTCAGCTCTCGGCGAAGGAAGCGCCGCGACGCCTGACGGTACGCCGCGAGGCGGTTACCCTCCCGCAGGTAGGTCGCCTCCTCCGGGGTGAGGCGTACGCCACGCTCCTGGGCCGCCACCACGAGCGATTCGGGCGTGGCAGCCGCCTGCAACGCCACGAACACGGAATCCAGGGCCGCCAGCACCGTGTCCACCACGGCGCTCTGGTATTCGTAGATCGGCCGCGCCGTTGCCTCCAGGGCCGCCGACTCCCGCTCGATCTCGGCGGACGATTTCCGCACGTCGAACGCGAACGGCGCAATCACGCGCTCCGGTGCCACGTCGCCCGGTTCGAGCACGGGCGCCTGGGTCCCGCCTGCCACGGGGAACGCCAGGTACGTCAACACCGCCAACAGCACCAGCAATCCCCAGCGGCTTCCGTGGAAGGCCACTGCCGCCGGCAGTCGGCTCGGCGCGAGCTCCAGATTGAGCGAACGGCGTGCGTCGCGGCTCATGCGTCCTCATCCTCCGCGTAGGCTCGGATGATCTCCCGTACCAGGCGATGCCGCACCACGTCCCGCTCGTCCAGGTAGCAGAAGGCCACTCCCTCGATCCCGGGGAGAATGCGCTCGATCTGGATGAGGCCCGACTCCTCCCGGCTCGGCAGGTCGATCTGTGTCTTGTCACCGCACAGCACCGCCCGCGAGTTCAGCCCGAGGCGCGTGAGGAACATCTTCATCTGTCCCACGCTCACGTTCTGCGCCTCGTCGAGGATCACGAACGCATCCTGCAAGGTGCGTCCGCGCATGTACCCCAGGGGTGCGATCTCGATCGTGCGCGTTTCCAGCGCCCGCTGGATGCGGTCGTACGGCATCATGTCCTCGAGCGCGTCGTACAACGGTCGCAGGTAGGGATCCACCTTCGCCTGGAGATCCCCGGGCAGAAAGCCCAGCCGCTCTCCCGCCTCCACGGCCGGGCGCGCCAGAACCAGCCGCCGCACCCGCTTGCGGGAAAGCGCCTCCACCCCCATCGCTACGGCGAGGTAGGTCTTGCCCGTGCCGGCCGGACCGACCCCGATCACGATGTCGTTCTCGCGCATCGCCTCCACGTAGGTCTGTTGCCCAGCCGACTTGGGATGCACCGCGCGCCGCATGCCGGGAAGCGCGATCTTGTAGTTGCCATTGGCCAGTTGCGCCGCGTCCCGTCCCCCGTTCGCAGCGAGCTGCCGCACTTCCTCGGGGCTCACCGTCTCACTCATTCGGGCCAGGTCAATCATGGCCGCCGCAATCCGGGTGGCCTGCTCCACTGCCTCCAGATCCCCGGCAAGCGTTATGCGCTCACCCCGCAGCGTAACGCGCACGCCGGTCACCTGCTCGAGTTCCTGCAGGTTGCTGTCGTTGACACCCGCGAGCGCCAGGGGATCAGCGCCTTCAGTGGAAATGCGGTGCGTGACGTCCTTGCTCATGCGTTATCCACTTTGAGCGCCAGCTCGCTCAGCTCTGCGGCATTGAGCTCGGTCGGCGCGTCCTCGAACAGCGCCCGCGCCGCCGTGGTCTTGGGGAAGGCAATCACGTCCCGCAGATTGTCGGCGCCTGCCAGGAGCATCACCACGCGGTCGAATCCCACGGCGAACCCACCGTGCGGGGGCGCCCCCGCACGCAGGGCGCGGAGCAGAAAGCCGAAGCGGCGTTGGGCCTCGTCCTCGGAGATCCCCAACAGGTCCAGCACGAGCAGCTGCACCTGCGGGTCGGTGATCCGGATGGAGCCGCTGCCCAGCTCGTGCCCGTTGTACACCAGGTCGTAGTGCAGCGCCCGCACACCAGAGCGGTCGCCCTCGAGGAGGCGTTCGACATCGTCGGGATGCGGTGACGTGAACGGGTGGTGAGCCACGAGCCACGATTCGCTCTCGCGATCCCACTCGAACAGCGGAAAATCGTAGACCCACGCGAACGCATGGTCTGCCTCGGGTACGAGACCGAGGCGCACGATTGCGGCCCGGCGCACCCGATCGAGCGCCCGGGACGTGATGTCATCCTGTCCAGCCGCGGCCAACAGGAGATCGCCGTCGCCGAGCGCCGCGGCGGCGGCCGTCATGCCCTCGATCTTCGACAGCGGCCCGCTGAGTTTGCCATCGTGGTGCTTGAGCGTGGCAAGCCCACCGACGCCGGCATCCCGTGCCAGCTCGGTCAGGGCGTCCACGTCCTTGCGGGACAGCGCGGCTCCGCCGGGCACCCGCATCCCGCGCACCCGTCCGCCGTCACCGAGGACTTGCTCGAACGCCCGAAAGCCGCGCAGCACTTCGGTCACATCCTCCAACTCGAGCCCAAACCGGAGGTCGGGCTTGTCGCTGCCGTACCGCTCCATTGCCTCCGCGAACGGAAGCCGCCGGAACGGTGCCTGCACTGCCTGGCCCCCCTCATCCCACAGGGCCAAGAAGAGCGTCTCCAGCACGCCGTACACGTCCTCCGGCGAGACGAATGACGCCTCGAGGTCGATCTGCGTGAACTCGGGCTGCCGGTCGGCGCGCAGATCCTCGTCGCGGAAGCAACGGGCGAGCTGGAAGTACCGGTCGAACCCGGCCACCATGAGCAACTGCTTGTAGAGCTGGGGTGACTGGGGGAGCGCGTAGAACTCCCCCCGGTGCACGCGCGACGGCACGAGGTAGTCTCGCGCTCCCTCCGGCGTGGGCTTGGTGAGGATTGGTGTCTCCACCTCGTAGAACTCGAGTTCGGTGAGGACCGCACGCGTCCGTTGCAGCAGCCGATGCCGTAGTGCGAGGTTGCGCTGCAGTTCGGCGCGCCGCAGGTCCAGATGCCGGTGCAGCAAGCGCAACTCCTCCGACGGCGGGTCCTCGCCCTTGGTGCGCCAAACCGGAATCGGCAGGGCGTCGAGCTGGGCCGGACCCACCACCTCGAGCGCATCGGCGTGCACTTCAACGTCGCCGGTGGCCATCTCGGGGTTGCGCGCGTCGTCCGGGCGACCCACGACCTCCCCACCGACCAGGATCACCGACTCCGTGGTCACTTCCAGAGCCGATTCCATGATCTCGGGCGGCGTCCAGTCCGGCCCGACCGATACCTGCACGATGCCGTCTCGGTCCCGCAGGTCGAGGAAGATCAGGCCGCCCAGGTCGCGGCGCCGATGGATCCAGCCTCCGAGCCTCACCCGGGTACCGATGTGCTCCGCGCGGAGCGCACCGGCACGGTGCGTGCGCATGGCCGTGGCAGTCATTCTGTCAGCTAGTTACCCAGGGGATGGCACAGCCGGGCGGCGGGGAGCCGCTGGCGGGCGGGGCTGAGCCGTTTTGGGAGCCGGCAGGTCGCGAATCGATGCAATGGCAAAATCGTCCAAGTCCTGTTGCTGGTTGAACATAATGGCCCCCGGGGAGGGCAGCAAGCGGCTTGACACCCGGCCCCTGTTTCTGGCGCTCGGCGGCTCGGAGCCCCTCCTGGCGCAGGCGCCGCCCGCGGCCGGCCTTTGGCGTGTCACGGCAACGTCGCTCTCCACGCCACCCGCCCTCGAGACGGGTGTCACCGCCATCTTCTGGAACCCCGCCGCGCCCACGCACCAGGTCAGCCTGGCCGCCGGCGCACAGGTGGTGCAGACCCCCGACGCCCTCAAGATGGGGGGACTGCTCGTGGGTGTGGACAAGGACCTCGGCGCCGGGTGGGACGTGGGGCTGCTGTATGGCCGGATGGACGTCAAGGATCTGGTGCGCACCACAACCTCCCCCGGCGCCGAGGAGGGTTCAATCCCGGTGTACGAGCAACTGCTGGGGTTCAACGCTGCCTACCGTCGGGGGGCCGTCGCGCTGGGGATCATGCTAGAGGTGCACGACGCGCGATTCGACAGCGAAAATGATGGGGGACTCACGCTCGATGTCGGGTTGCGGCTACAACCGCACCGACGCCTGACCATCGCCGCGGCGTCCCACTTCTTCCCTGCCGACTTCAGCACCACCCAGGGCACGGACTTCTACCTGGGGATCGAGGCCGTGCCGATCGAGAGCGCGGGAATCGCTGGCACTTCGACGTTGGTGGCGCTGCGCTACGGGGCCACCTATCGGACGACCGGTGACCTCGAGCACATGCTGGCGACCGGCGTGCTCATCAATCGGCAGGTGCGTATCGACTTCGCACTCACCAACGAGTCCGCGTACGGTGACCGAACCTGGCGCATGGGACTGGGCCTGGGTCTGCGGATCGGTCGCTACGTGATCGCCGTCGCCCGCGGCGGCAGCCTCAACGACGTCGGAGCGACCTATCGGGTGGGCCTCGACGTCGACATCCTCAAGTGAATCTGCTCGACTGCACGCCGGGCGAAGCCGCCTCGCGAGTCGCACAGTGGGTTGCCGACCGGGGTGAGCCTGCGTACCGCGCGCGCCAGATTCTGCCGCGCCTGTGGCAGCGCCCACTGGCGACCTGGGACCACGCCACCGACTTGCCCCAGGCGCTGCGCGCGGCCCTGCAGGCGGAGCACCCCCTTCCCCGCCCGGCGGTGGCGGCGCGGCAGATCTCCGCGGACGGCACCATCAAGTTCCTGTGGGACTTCCCCGATGGGGGCGCTGTCGAATCGGTGCTCATTCCGGAGGGTGCGCGCCGCACGCTGTGTATCTCCAGCCAGGCCGGCTGCGCCTACGGATGCGTGTTCTGCGCCACGGGTCGCATGGGGTTCGTACGACACCTCGCCGCGTGGGAGATCGCCGCTCAGGTGCGCGAGATGGCGCTCGATCCGGAGGTCGGCCCGCCATCCAACGTCGTCTTCATGGGCATGGGGGAACCGCTGCATAACTGGGATGCGGTGGATCGTGCCCTCACGATCCTCAACGACCCGGAGGGCCTGGGCATTGGGGCCCGCCACATCACGGTGAGCACCGTTGGCGTGATCCCCAACCTGGAGAAGCTCGCCACCCGGCCGGAGCAGTTTCGCGTCGCCCTCTCGCTTCACGCTCCCAACAGTGAGCGCCGCCGGCTCCTGATGCCGGTAGACCAGAAGTACCCCCTGGAGGACGTGCTGGCGGTGCTGCAACGCTTCCCGCGCCGCGTGACGTTCGAGTATGTGATGATCCGCGATCTGAACGACCGGGAGCAGGATGCCGGAGAGTTGGCGCGTCGCGCACGCGCGGTCGGTGCGTTGGTGAACCTGCTTTCCCTGCATCCGGGGGGCGCGCCGGGTCTGGAGCCTACCGCTCCGGATGCGATGCAGCGGTTCGCCCAGCGGTTGCGCGATCAGGGGATCACGACCACCGTCCGCCGCAGCCGCGGTCTCGACATCAGTGCGGCCTGCGGCCAGCTACGGACGGAAGTCGATCAGCGCGACGGCATCGTGCCCGAGGAACACGCTGGCATCGAGGAGTAGTCGCGGGTCGGGGTCTACCACCACCTTCCCCACCCCCAACGCCGCGCGCACCCGAGCGGCTCCCGTCGTGTCGCCGCGCCGCACCGCAATGAAGGTCTCGCGCAGCGTGTCCACCGCGGCGGTGCCGAAGTACACCACGTCGAAGCCGCGGTGCCGCAGTTGCCGCGTCGTGGCCCGGGCGAGCCCGTCGACGCCGCTCGCGTTCAATACCTCCACGGTGATGCGCTCGACCTCCCCCGGAATCGGATACGGCCGTCCACCCTGGCCGGAACGGTACCAGGCCCACCAGGCGGCGGACGCCACCAAGGCGACCGAGAGGATCCAACCTACCCGTCGCCGCATACCAGGTCGTTCCAGAAGGCCACGGTCTCGTCGAGCACTGGATGGCCGGCGCGGACCGTGAGCAGCAACCGTCGGCGCGCCACCTCCCGCAACACGCCACGGGGATCGTCTGGTACCTGCTGCACCAGAGCCTCCCGGTCCTCCCCCGCCCTGCGCCGTCCCGGCTCCAGGAAGTCGGCGAGGTAGAGCATGCGCCCCACCGCGTCCCAGTGGGCACAGCCGACGGAGTGGTAGCGCACGGCGTCGAGCACCCCCTGATCCCGTTCGCCCGCCCGGGCCGCCATGGCTGCAGCGGCCGGTCCGTGGCGCAGGGTGTCGGCATCCCAGCTGTCAGGAGCGAGCTCGTGCAGTAGGGCCGGAGGCCCATCCTTCAGCGCGTCGTGCAGGCTCACGGCGCGAAGCCAGCGCTCCAGCTCCTCGCTGTCGACGTGCATGGCCTTCGCCCACGCCGCCACGAGCCCACCAACCCGCTCGATGTGGGCTACCCGCTTGTCGCTGACCTGTGCCCAGGGCGGAAGCTCAACCAGCCCGCTCATACCTCCACCCGGATGTCGACCGAAGTCCCCCCACCCAGCGTCACGTTGTCGATCAGGCGGGTGCCGCCGAGTCGAGCAGCGACGGCCACGATGGAGTCCGCCACAGGATCCTCGGTGGGCGCGAGCGAGCGCGGATCGACGATCTCCAGATACTCGAGGGCGATGGCCGGGACCGCCTCGATCGGCCCGCGCGCAGCGGCCAGCAGCTTCCTCACGTCCCGCTCCCCTGCACCAAAGGCCTGGTGCGAGGCCTCCAGGCCACGCGAGAGCGCTGGAGCGACCTGCCGTTCCCCAGGCGACAGGTAGGCGTTGCGGGAGCTCATCGCGAGGCCGTCGGCTTCGCGCACCGTGGGTGCCACCGCGATCTCGGTGGCGACGTCGAGGTCCGCCACCATGCGCCGGATGATGGTCGCCTGCTGCACGTCCTTGCGACCGAACACCGCCAGCTGCGGCTCCACGATGTTGAGCAGCTTGAGCACGACGGTGAGCACACCCTCGAAGTGTCCGGGCCGGCGCGCGCCACAGAGGTGATCGGCCAGGCCTCCAGGCGTCACGCGCACCACGGGCGGCGTCGGGTACATGTCTTCGTCACCCGGCACGAACAGGCAGTCCACGCCCCGCGTCAGCGCCGCTGCCCGGTCGCGTTCCGGATCCCGCGGGTATCCGACCAGGTCTTCCTGCGGGCCGAATTGGATGGGATTGACAAAGAGGCTCACGACCACGACATCGGCCAGCGTCCTCGCATGATCTATGAGGCGGAGGTGCCCCTCGTGGAAGGATCCCATCGTGGGCACGAGCCCCACCACCTGACCGTTGTCACGTCGCGACCGTGACCACGCCCGCATTCGCCGGAGATCGGCGATCTCGATCACGCGTCGTAGCTATGTGAGGCTTCGGGATAGCGGCCAGCGCGAACGTCCGCTCCGAACCCCTCGACGGCCTGCCGCACCGCGGCGGCGAGGTCCGCATACCGCTTCAGGAACTTCGGCTCGAATCCCTCATTGAGACCGAGCATGTCGTGCAGAACGAGTACCTGACCGTCGCAGTGTGGACCCGAGCCGATCCCGATCGTCGGTACGTCCACGGCTTCGGTGACACGCCTGGCCACGTCGGACGGCGTCAGCTCGAGGACGATGCTGAACACGCCAGCCTCCTGTAGCACCCCGGCATCGGCCACGATCCGTTGCGCCGAGTCGTCGTCGCGCCCTTGCACCCGATAGCCACCCACCTGGTGCACCGACTGCGGCGTGAACCCCAAGTGTCCCATCACGGGGATGCCGATGGTGGTCAGCGCGTGGATGGTCTCGGCCATGGCGGCGCCACCCTCCAGCTTCACACCATGCGCCCCGGTTTCCTTCAGGACGCGACCGGCGTTGCGTTTGGCATCCTCGACAGACACCTGATAGCTGAGGAACGGCATGTCCACGATGACGAGCGCGCGCGTCACGCCGGCGCGCACGATCCGCCCGTGATACAGCATTTGCTCCAGCGTCGCCGAGAGCGTCGTGTCCTCCCCACAGAGCACGGTGTTCACCGAGTCGCCCACGAGCACCACGTCCACGCCCGATGCGTCCAGCAGTGAGGCGAACAGGGCGTCGTACGCGGTGAGCATCACGATCTTCTTCCCGTCGCGCTTCATGCGCGACAGGTCGAACGTGGTGACGGGCTTTGGGCTAGCCGACATGAGGCTCCAGCTCCGCGAGCTCGCGTTGCCAGAACGGTCGGTTCGACAGTTCGGGGTGCGGCAACGTGAGCACGGTGTCGTGCACGCTATGCTCGCCGTACCGCACGATGTCCACATCGAGGGTGCGCGGGCCCCACCGCTCTTGCCTGTCTCGACCGCAGGCATCCTCGACCTCCTGACAGAGCGTCAGGAGTTCATGCGGGTTCAGTTGCGTTCGCAGCAGCACCATCTGATTGAGAAACCGCCCCTGCGGAACCGGGCCAAGGGGATCCGTCTCCTCTACCGTGCTCTCCGCGGTGAGTTCCGTGCTGGGCAGCATCGCCAGCCGTTGCCTGGCGAATGCGAGGCACGCGGCACGGTCTCCCACATTGGAACCCAGCGCCACGAACGCCCACTCACCCGTTGTCGTCACGGGTTCGCTCCAACACCACCTCGACGTAGTCGACCGGGCCGCTGATCGGAGCATGTGGCTTGCGGGCCGCCACGCGCACGCGCTCGACCGTGGGCTGCTCCAGCGTGCGCTGCGCGATCATCGCGCAGAGCGCCTCGAGCAGGCGGTGGTGGCTGGTTCCGACGGTATCGGCGACGATGGCGTAGAGGTCGCGGTAGTCGAGCAGATCGCTGGGAGAGTCCGTGCGGCCCACGCTGCGCAACGAGAGCCAGGCGGTCAGGTCCAGCTCCAGCGGTTGGGGCACGAGTTCCTCGTGCGGCAGCAGGCCGACGCACGTGTGAAACCGCATGCCTTTGAGGGTAATACAGTCGTTGGCGGTCACGGCGGAATGGTACCGTGGCCCGCGTCTATTCGCCAGTTGCGAACCGGTGCGTGATGTCGGACAGCATCGTCACGATGGATTCCAGCTCGCGCGTCGCCGCATCGATTTGCTCGACCCCCTTGGCGACGACCTCCGCCCGCTCACCCACGGTGTCTGCATCGCTGCGGTTGCGCGCCGAGACGTCTACCACCGTCGCAATCCGCTCGTCCAGGCGTCCCAGCGCCACATTCTGTCCCTGCGCGACCTCGGCAATCTGCTGGGCGTGGCTCGTGGCATCGCGGGTGGCGTCCACGATGGCGGCCAGTGCGTCCAGCGCCTCGGCGCTCAGCTTCTCGACACCCGCCACCGCGACCTCCCCACGGCGCATCTGCTCGACCACCTCGCCCAACCGCACCTGCATCTCCTGCAGCAACTCGGCCGCTTCCCTGGCCGCCGCCGCACTCTGCTCGGCGAGCGTGCGGACCTCCCGGGCCACTTCGGCGAACCCTCTTCCGTGCGTCCCCGCCCTCGCCGCCTCGATCGCCGCGTTGAGCGCCAGCAGGTTGGTCAACTCGGCCAGTTCGCGGATCGACGCGAGGAACTTCACGATCCCCTTTGCCGACGTCCCCAGGTCGCCGACCTTGCCGGAACTCTCGGAGACGAACGACTTGAGGCCCACGAGCCGGTCCATGGCGTCGCCGATCGTGCGCCGGTGCTGCTCGGCCACCGAGCTGGCGGTGCCGCTCGCCGACTCGGCCTCCCCACTCTCCCCCACCACTTTTTGCGCGGCCCGGCTCAGCTCCTGAGCAGCCTCGAGCCCTTCCCGCACGGCAGCGTCCTCCTCGGACAGTCCCCTGCCGATCGCCTCCGTGGATTCGCGCATGACCTGCACCGTGGAGGTGAGATCCTCCGTCAGCCTAGCAAGGTCCTCCACCTGCCGGTTGACCCGCCCCACCGTATCGAACAATGGGGCACGCAATTCGGTGATGTGCAGCAGGGTGGCGATGCGCCGGGCGACGGTCTCTACCACCACCCGCTGCCACTTTCCGTACGTACGCGGCTTGTGGTGGTCGAGCTCGAACGTGCCGAGTACCTCATCTCCAAAGACCAGGGGCTGAATCACCAGCGAGCGCACTCCGTTCTGGAGATACATGGCGCGCGGGTCCCGCTCCGTGTCGGTGACGTGCAAGGTCTCGCGACTGTCGCATGCCTCCGTGCGCATGTCATCGTACTCGCTGGGATGATCCTCGGACGCGGCGAAGCCAAGGGCACCATGGTAGGTCAGTTGAAACGACCCAGCGGCCCGCTCGTACACCCGGAAATCGCGCCAATCGAGCACCTGGTGCGTGTAGCGTTCGATCTGCTGGAGCGCATCGTCGAGCCCAACGTAGCTCGTGATCACGTCCTCCATGCCCTGGATCTTGTTGAGCTCCTCCGCCTGGATCGCCTCCTGGAGGATGCGCTTCAACACGAAGGCGGCGGGCACGATCGGGCCGGCTACGAATGGCCATGCCAGCGGCGGCATGACTGCGAAGGTGAACACGGCCGTGCCCGCGCCGGCCAGCGTGGTCCCGTAGGTGACCACCTCGTAGCGCTGGATGAAGACCTGCTCCTGCATGCTGAGCTTGCCGCGCACTGTGAGCGTGTAGTAGAAGAGGGTGCGGGACACGAGAAAGTAGCTGGCTGCGAGCACCGCCAGCGGACCCATGCCCTCCGCCGTGAAGGGATCGCTGACCCCAAGCGGCGCCATTGCGGCGGCGTAGAACCCGAACGCCGCCACCACGCTCACGATCTCGCGGGCCGCGTTGGTGCCAGCAGCTCGGTGATCCTTCCGCAACACAACTGCATCTGCCAGGAAGGTGCCGACAGCCGCGGCGATGGCCGTGAGACCCGGCCCCACCAGGAGCCCCGCCGACAGGGTGACGATCCCGACCTGCGACACGTAGGCGTACTTTCCCAGCGTGAACTGCGGAATGCGAAGCGCCGCGACCAACAGCGTCACCGCTAGGAACGCCGGCAGACTGTCGCCGAGATCCGGAGTGCGAACGAGGATGGCGCCCACGATCAGGGTCCCGCCGACCGCGAGCCCCTGCCCGTAGAGGGCACTCAGCCGCATCGTGCTCACTCTCACGATCGCCACTCTCCTTTCCCCACCTGCACGTCATCCACCGCCGAACGCAACTCGTCCATCAGCTCTCGTGCCGGCGCCAACCCCTGCTCCAGCCGCTGCACCAGCGCGCTTCCCACCACGACGCCGTCCGCGTACCGGGCGGCTACGGCCGCCTGTTCCCCCCGGCCGATCCCGAAGCCCACCGCCACCGGGAGGGCCGTCGCCTCCCGCACCCGGGCGACGGAACGCTCCAACCTCTCGTCCATCGCCGTCGGCGCACCGGTCACACCCAGACGCGAGATCAGATACACGAATCCCTCGGCCTGCGCCAGCACTGCCCGCAGTCGGGGTCCCTCCGTGGTGGGGGCGATCAGCGAGATGAGCGCCAAGGCGCTGCGGTGCACGGTGCTCTCCAGCGCCGGATCCTCGCCCGCCGGCAGATCGGTCAGCAGCAGCCCCACCACACCCGCCGCGGCCGCCTCGGAGAGAAACCGGTCGAGCCCGTACGCCAGGATCGGGTTCAGGTAGCCAAACGCGATGACGGGGATCCCGAGCGCGGCCTCCCGCACCAGCTCCAGCACGCCCGCCACCGTCATCCCCTGCTCGAGCGCTACCTGGGTGGACTTCTGGATCACCGGTCCGTCGGCCAGGGGATCGGTGAACGGGATCCCGACCTCCACGAAGTCGGCCCCGGCCTCGGCCACCATGGTGAGGGCGGCGAGGCTCAGATCGCGCGTGGGGAAACCAGCAGTAAGATAGGGAATCAGGGCGACGCGACGCGCAGCACGCAGGTGCTCCCAGCGCGCCCGCACGGCGGCATCAGACAAAGTAATCGGAGGGGGTGATCTCGTACTTCGCCGGGTCGCTCACCTTGATGACTGACCGGCGGAAGCTGCCGTCCTGCATCGTATCAGACAGGTCTGCCAGGATGCCCTCTTCCATCCGCACGCCTTCCGCACTGATCACCACCCGCACGATCGGCCGGTGCAGTTGCGACGCGTCGGGGTTGGCGGAGTGCACGACGCCGATTTCGTACGAGTCGAGGATGACACACGTCCCCACCGGGTACACGCCGGTCAGGTTGATGAGCGCCTTCACCAGCACCGGATCCTGTCCCCGCCGGGGGTTCTCCCACATCTCCCGCAGAACCTGATCCGGCTGCAACGGCTCCGTCTGGTACGAGCGGCGCGTGGTGGCAGCATCGAAGGCATCGGCCACCGCCACGATCTTGGAGTACACGGAGAGGGTGCGCGGCCGGATGGTCTTGGGATAGCCCGTGAGGTCGATCTTCATGTGGTGCTCGAAGGCCGTGATGATCGCGCGGTACGGGATCTCGCCGTAGCCCCGCAGGCCGAACAGGGTGAGCACGCCGAGCCAGGGGTGGGCCTGCATGATGCGCCACTCGTCGTCGCTCAGCGGCCCTTCCTTGTTGAGCACTTCGATTGGCACCCGGCTCTTGCCGACGTCGTGGAACAGGGCGCATAGCCCGAGGTCGTACAGCTGCAGCTTGGACAGTCCCAACCGCTTCCCAATCGACACGCTGAAGATCGTGACGTTCACCGAGTGCGTGAAGGTGTACTCGTCGTAGTGCCGGATCGTGGTGAGACCGATGAGCGACACTTCGTTCTTGAGGACCTGGTCCACGATGCTCTGCACCGCGCGCTTCACCTTCTTGACACTTGCACTCCGGCCCATCCGCACCGAGTTGATGACTTCCTTGGTGACCGCCACCGTCTGCTCGTAGGTCCGCTTGGCGACCTCCTTGGCCCTCTCCTCGTCCTCCAGCTCGTCGTCGCTCTCGGCCGGCGGTGCCACCATGATGTGAGCCACGCCGCCCTGAATCAGCTTCTGCTGCAGCTCGTACAGCTTGTTGGGTACGGCCTCCTTGGCGGCAAACGCCAGGAGAAGGGAGAGCACTACCTGCCACTCGCGCCGCTCCGCCGAGGGCTCGACCTGCAGGGTTCCGACGCCCGCCTGGCGCAACGTGGTCAGGACGTGGCTGAAGGAGGCGAAGTTGTCGAGATCGAGGCGCAAGCGCGTCGCGTTCACGAAGAGGAACTCGGCGGCTACCCGCACCTCGAGATCCGGCTCGATATCGTGGATAGCCCGGGCCCGCTCCATCAGTTCGTCGAGCGAGCGCTGCACCTGTTCGTTCTCGACCGGGTACAGCTTGAAGCTCCGCAGCGCAGCGTAGAGCGAGATGAGGAAATCCCTCCCGGCCTGGCGCACGCGCTGCTCGGTCGTCCCCATCGTGTCGACCATCGAGGGGCGCTTCTCGCGGGATTGGGCTTCGGACTCGCTCATATCACCGCATCTCCCGCAGCGCCTTGGTCACGGCATTGCGTACCAACGGATCCTTGTCGCTTCCCGCCTTCTGCAACAGCTTGCGGGCTTCCGGGGTGCCAATCTTGCCAATCGCCATGGCCGCGCAGGCGCGGATCTGTGGATCCTGCTTGCGCCGCATGAACCCCCCCGTTTGAATCATGGGCTCGAGCGTGGCGAGCCCCGCGGCACCCGCCAGGGAGCCGTAGGCCTCGAAGAAGACCGTGCGCTCGGTCAGGTCGGCGTCCTTGAGCGACTTGCCAGAGATCGCCGCCGCGATGGCCGGGAAGGCCCCGCGATGGCCCTGGGTCGCCATCACCCGCACGGCCGCGACCCGCACGTCCCGGTCCGGATCCTCGATCGCGCGCTCGAGTTGCTGCATCGCACCTGCCGATCCGATGGCGGCGAGGGCATCTACCGCCGCGCGCTTCACCTGGGCGCTCCCCTTCCCCAGGATTGCACCCAGCGCAGGCACGGTGGGAGGCAGCTTCGCCTGCTTTGCCAGCCGGATCGCCTCCAGCAACACGACCTCGTCGGGGTTCTTGAGCGCGTTGGCCATCACCTCTGGGTGGGCCTGGGCGAGGCGTTGGGCCGCGGCGTCCAGCAGCGCACGCACGCGCTCGTTGGTGAGCTTCGGCAGCCACGCCATGACCGCTTCCAGCGCCTCGGGTCGCAGCTCCCGGAACAGCTCGCCCAGCTCGTCCTCCGACGGGTGCACCGTGGCCTCGTCGAGGGACTGCAGCAGCTGGCCCAGGGCGTCCGGTTCGGACAGCCGGGCGGGTACGTTCTGCAACGTGTCGCGGTGCTCCGGAAGCACCTCGCGCGCACGCTGCATCACGGTGCGGATTTCCCGCAGCACGTATGCGACCGACTTGAAATCTCCCACCGCCAGCAGGTACGGGATGAAGTTCTCCAGAATCGAGATCAGCTCCGCCCGCACCGTGCTGTAGGTCTGGAGCTCCAGCAGGTCGAACAGCATCGAGAGCGTGCTCTCGCGCAGGTCGTGCGAGTACTCGCGTTCGATCTCCTGGCGCAGGTAATCGATCTCCTTCTCGTCCAGGAAGTAGAGCGTGGAGTCGAAGTCCTCGACCCGCACGATGCCCGGCGGTGGCTGGCCGTCTTCCGTCTCCTCTTGGGTGCTGGCAGCTTCCTCGGAGACCGCCTTCTTGACCTCCTCCTCCGTCTTAGGCGGCGCCCCTCCGTATCCCCATTGGTCCTCCGACGTCGGCGTGTCGGAAGTGATGGCGGGCACGTCACCCATCGCGAGCTCGACCGCATAGTACTTGACGAACTGGAAATCCTCATCCCACAGGAGCGTCAGCAGGTCGTCGGCCGCTTCGGGCTGCAGGGTTCTGGCCTTGTGGATCACGTTGAGGAAGCGGATGACCTCGTCCTCCTCGATACCGGGTGCGAAGCTCAGGCTACGCACCCCGTCCTTGTAGAGGACCCAGGCGATGCTCTCCGACTTGGTCGGCTGGGCGAGCACGGTCTCCTCGCCTAGCTTGAGGTCCGTCTCCGCCACCACCAGGTCCAGCTCGACGAACTCCTCCCAGATCGGATCGAACGCCCGCTTGACGTTGTCGATCGCTCGCTGGTACACCGGATTGTTCGGGAGATACAACTGAACGGCACGCAGACCCTTGACCATCGCCTGCATGAGATGCAAGACCGGCGTGGCGTCTTGGAGCTGTTCCTGGTCTTGCGTTGTCGCGTCGGTCATCCGCGCTCCGCCAGGCTGGCTACGTGCTGCACGTCCTTGTCGCCGCGCCCGCTGAGCGTGAAGAGCAACACGTCCGATGCTGACCACTCAATCCCAGACTCCAGGACCCACGCCAGGGCGTGCGCGCTCTCCAGGGCCGGCAGAATCCCCTCCATCCGACCGAGAGTATGAAACGCCTCCACCGCTTGCCGATCGGTCACCGTGTAATACTGCACTCTCCCGGAATCGCGCAAGTATGCATGTTCAGGCCCCACACCGGGATAGTCCAACCCTGCCGCCACAGAATGGGCTGGCTCCACCTGCCCGTCGGTGTTCTGCAACACATAGCTGAGACAGCCGTGCAACACACCAGGGCGTCCGGCCGTGAGCGACGCGGAGTGACGGCCCGTTTCGAGCCCCGAGCCGCCGGCCTCGACCCCCACCAGCTTCACGTCCGCGTCTGGCAGGAAACCGTGGAACATCCCGATCGCGTTCGACCCACCGCCCACGCACGCCACGACCCAATGCGGTAGCCCGCCCGTGCGCTCCAAGACCTGCTCGCGCGCCTCCCGCCCGATCACGCTCTGGAAATCGCGCACGATGCGGGGGAACGGGTCGGGACCCACGACCGACCCCAGCACGTAGTGCGTCGTGTCGACGTTGGTGACCCAGTCCCGCAGCGCTTCGTTGGTCGCGTCCTTGAGGGTGCGGGTGCCGGACCCGACCGGCACCACCTGAGCGTCCATCACCTCCATGCGGAACACATTGAGGCGCTGGCGGGCCATGTCCTCCTCACCCATGTAGACCACGCACTCGAGCCCGAAGAGCGCACAGGCCGTCGCCGTCGCAACCCCGTGCTGCCCCGCTCCGGTCTCCGCGATGATGCGCCGCTTCCCCATGCGACGCGCCAGGAGCACCTGCCCCAGCGTGTTGTTGATCTTGTGCGCCCCCGTGTGCGTGAGGTCCTCCCGCTTGAGCAGCACACGGCAGCCGACCCGCTCCGAGAGGCGCGGCGCCTCCGACAGGGGAGTGGGACGCCCCACGTAGGTGCGGAGCAGACCCTCGAGCTCTTGCTCGAAGGCTGGGTCCGCCCGGGCGTCGTCGTACACCCGCGCCAGCTCATCCAGCGCCGCGACCAGGGTCTCAGGCACGTAGCGACCGCCGTACGGTCCGAACCGGCCCGCGGTCGTCTCGCTCGTCGGTTCAGGCACCGGCCCTCCCCACCCGCTCCACGCCGACTAGCTCCCGCACCGCCGCCTCGGGATCCGCCGCGCCTGCCAGCGCCGTCCCCACCAACACGGCGTCAGCCCCCCACGCGGCCACCCGCTCCACGTCGGCCCGGCGACCCAGACCACTCTCGGCTACGACGGCTACGCCGGGCGGAACCAGGCGGACCACCCCCTCTATGCGGCCTACGTCCACGCTGAAATCCTCGAGGTTCCGACTATTCACGCCGATGGACTCTCCCGCGACGGCCATGGCTCGCTCGAGCTCCGCCACATCGTGCACCTCCAGGAGTCGACCCAGACCGAGCTCCCCCGCGGCGGCGGCCAACTCGGCGAGCCGCTCTTGCTCGAGCGCCCGTACGATGAGCAGCACGGCGCTGGCCCCGGCAGCGCGGGCCTCATACAGCTGCAGGACATCCAGCACGAAATCCTTGCGCAGGACGGGGAGCGGCACGGCCCCTCGCACCTGCTCGAGATCCGCGAGCGAGCCCCCGAAGTGCGCCTCCTCGGTCAGCACCGAGATCGCCTTCGCGCCCCCGGCCGCGTACGCCCGGGCGTGCGCCGCCGGTTCCAGCCCGACGGCGATGACTCCGGCCGACGGCGAGCGCCGCTTTACCTCACCGATCACCGCCACCTCTCCGCCCGCGAAGGCCCCCGACCAGGGCGGCGCTGCCGGCGCGGCCCGTGCAGCGCCCTCCAGCGCTTTGCGCTGCGGTGTGAGGCCCCGTACCCGCTCTCGAGCGGCGTTCAGGATGGTGTCCAATGTCGTCGTCACGGTAGCGTGTTGCGCTTCGGGGTGTGTTCGGGTATATTCGCTTCGGCCTTTTTTCGGTCGGACCCGGCTAGGAGCGCGCGATGCCACTCACCCGGCGGCAGAAGGAGATTCTCGACTACCTGCAAAGCTACATCCACAAGCAGGGGTATGCCCCGTCGTTCGAGGAGATTGCCGAGCACTTCGCGTTCCGCTCGCTCGCCACGGTGCACGAGCATCTCACCAACCTGGAGCGGAAGGGCTACATCCAGCGCGGCCATAACGAGAGCCGCGCGATCGAGATGGTGCCCGTTTCGGGCCAGACCGGCGCCACCGAGCTGCCGCTGCTGGGTCAGGTCGCCGCCGGCGAGCCGATCGAGGCCGTGGTTACCCCCGAGAGTATCGCCGTGCCCAACGACCTGATCCCCCGGCGTGGCAACAGCTACGTGCTGCGGGTGCGCGGCGAGTCGATGATCGACGAGCACATCGAGAGCGGTGACTTCGTGGTCGTGCACGGGCGCGACACGGCCGACGATGGCGAGATGGTCATCGCGCTCGTGGACGGCACGTCCGCCACCGTGAAGCGACTCTATCGAGAGGCGGGCGGGTGGATTCGGCTCCAGCCGGCCAACGAGGCCATCCGCCCCATTCGCGTGCACGAGGACAACGTCCTGATTCAGGGCGTCGTCGTAGGCGTCATTCGGAAGTACTGAGTGGCGCAGCGGTCCTGAGCCGCTCCAACGCCGTCAAGCCGGCTCCGCTGTCGAGCGTCTCCAGCGCTCGGCCAATCCCCTCCCCCAGACTGGCCGTCAGTCCGGCCACGTAGAGCGCGGCACCGGCGTTGAGTGCTGCCGCGGCGCGACCCACTTCGTCTCCAGAAGGATCCCGCAGCAGGCGCTCCAGCCGCGCCGCATTGTGCGAGGGTTCTCCGCCGGCCAGCCCTGCCAGGTCTGACTGCTCCAGGCCGTGCTCGGCGGGGTCGATGCTGTCCGTCGTCACCGCGCCCTCGCGCACCTCCCACACGGTCGTCACGCCTGCGGGTGCGACCTCATCCATGCCGACGTTGCCGTGCACGACCAGCGCGTGCTCCGTTCCCAGCCGGGCCAGGACCTCGGCGATCAGTGGTCCCCGCTCGGGGTCCGCAACTCCGACCAACTGGCGTGTGACACCTGCCGGGTTTGCCAGCGGTCCCACGATGTTCATAATCGTGGCAATAGCCAGCTCGCGCCGCGCCGGCGCAACGTGGCGCATCGCCGGGTGGAATGCGGGGGCAAACAGGAACGCCATGCCAGCGGAGCGTAGCAGCCGTGCCGCCGCGTCAGCATCCGCCACGATCCGCACGCCCAGAGCCTCCAGCACGTCGGCTGAGCCGCACTTGGAGGTGTACGAGCGGTTGCCGTGCTTCGCCACGGTGGCGCCGGCCGCGACTGCAACGAACGCAGCGGCGGTCGAGATGTTGAAGGTCGGAACGCTCCCCCCACCGGTCCCGCACGTATCCACCAGATGCGTACTGCCCACCGTATCCACCCGCACCATCGCGTTGCGCAGTGCGCGCACCGCGCCCGTGACTTCGTCGGCGGTCTCCCCCTGCACGCGCAAGCCCATCAGCAGCGCCCCGACCTGCGCGGCGGTGGCTGCCCCGTCCATCACCTGGTCGAACGCCTCGTAGGTGAGCGTCTCGCCAAGGCGCTCACCGCGCGACAGGGTTCTCAGCGCCCGTGTGATCGGGGTGGGGTCGTCGGGCACGGCAACTCCGTCCAGAAACTCGGGTTGGTGAAGCACGTACATTCTGCCATCCCGCGCCGTTTGTCAACGCCGCAAGTGCTTGTGTCGCTTGCCGCTACGGCACCTCCCCGGTATCTTGCCGCGCATGTCGGGCAGCCCTTACTACACGGTGCTGCACTACGACGGCGGCGACTTCGCCGGATGGCAGCGCCAGGCCAGCGACCGCACCGTGCAGGGGGAGCTCGAGGCAGCCCTGGAACGGCTGGCGGGAGGGCACGTGGCTGCGCACGCGGCCGGCCGAACCGACGCCGGCGTGCACGCGCTCGGCCAGGTCGTGAGCTTTCACATGCCTCGTGCCTGGGACCCGTGTGAGCTGCTGCGGGCGCTGCGGGCGCTCAGTCCCGACGATCTGTGGATCGCCCGCTTGGGCCCGGCGCCCCCCGGATTCCACGCCCGCAAGCACGCGCTCACGCGCCGCTATCGATACGTCGTGGGCTGTGATGCGGCCGCCGACTCGCCGTTCCGGCACCCGTACGAGTGGGCACTCGGAGTCCCGCTCGATGCCGACAGGCTAGCCGCCGCCGCCGCCGCGCTCCGGGGCGAGCACGACTTCCGAGCCTTCTCGTCGGTGGGCCAGGCCAAGCCGCACTACCGTTGCAGACTCACGGTATCCGAGTGGAACCCACGCCCGCGTGAAGAAGGTTTTATCTTTACGGTCGAAGCGGACCGGTTCCTCCACCGTATGGTGCGGTTCCTCGTGGGAACCATGGTGGACGTCGCGCGCGAGCGCCGGCCGCTGGAGGATGTGGATCGCCTGCTGCAGAGCACGACGAACGAAGAGGCGAGCCCCCCGGCTCCACCGCAGGGGCTCTATCTCGTTGGCGCACGCTACCCCCAACTCGAAGAGGGATGTGACCGATGAAATTCTTCCTCGACACCGCCGACCTCAGCGACATTCGGTGGGCCTCCCAGGCCGGTCTGATCGACGGCGTCACGACCAACCCGACGCTGCTGTCGAAGCACGCTGGAGACGTCGATCCTCAGAACGTCCTGCAGGAGATCTGCTCGCTGGTGGACGGCCCCGTGAGTGCCGAGGTGGTCGCGGTAGATCCCGACGGGATGTACACCGAGGGGCGCGAG
>JBDGYO010000016.1:0-16261 GCA_039584015.1 Gemmatimonadota bacterium
CACGTACTACAAGTCCAAGACCAAGGCCGCGATTCTCAACCTTCCGATTCCCGAGAGCACGGGCTTCGGTGGCGTGAACGAGAATGGCGCGTCCTGGCGCAACTGGGGCTGGGAGGTATCGCTCGACTGGTTGGCGATTCAGCAGCGCGACTTCTCGTGGCGCCTCACGGCCAACTGGGCCACGAACAACAGCAACGTCGACACCCTGCTCGGAGCCGAGAGCGTCTTCCTGTCCGGTTTTGCGGGCACGAGCTCACGCGTTACACAGGGCTCACCCTTCCCGATCCTGTGGGGCACGGACTTCATCCGGTTCGGCGAGGGCACGCTGGTGGGTGGCGTCGACATCGACAACACCTACAGCGGTTGGGCCGAGGGTGATCTCTACATCTGTGCCGCGGGCGATCCCGGCTGCGTCATCACGGGCATGCCGCTCGAGGAGTCTGCACCGAGCGTCGTGGGCGACCCGAACCCGGATTGGACGGGGAGCCTGCGCAGCACCTTCACGTTCTTCGGCAACCTGCGGCTGTCCGGCCTGCTCGACGTCAAACAGGGCGGCGTCATGTGGAACGGCACGAAGGGCGCGCTGTTCTACTTCGGGGTGCACGAGGAGACCATCCCGATGCACGGTGCGGGCGTCGACACGACGTTCGCCGGCAGCGGCCCGGGCGCTGGCACCCAGGTCACCCTCAACTGGGACACCTGGAACGTCAACGGTGTGGGCAGCGGCTTTACCGGCCCCGGAACGCAGTTCATCGAGCCGTCGGGCTTCGTGAAGATCCGCGACATCTCGCTGGCGTACACGTGGCAAGCTCCCTGGCTCAGCAGCATTGGGTTCAACGCGCTCGACATCACCGCGTCCGGGCGCAATCTGGTGACGTGGACCGACTATACCGGTCTCGATCCAGAGTCGAACCTGACGGGCCAGACGACGGGCCGCGGGATCGAGTACTTCAACCACCCGCAGACCCGGACATTCGTGTTCACCTTGACCTTCCGCCGCTAAGGCGCACACAGGAGGCTTACGATCATGTCGTTGAAGAAATGGTCTGGCCGCACCCTGTGCGTGGCCGTACTGGCGGGCTCGCTGACGGCGTGTGATTTCATTGAGCCGATCACCGAGAACCCGAACCAAGTGCCGGTGGCGACGATGGATCAGTTGCTGGTCGGCGCGTCCGTCAATTTCATGCGGATGCAGGAAGGGCAGTCGAGCCGGCTGATCGCCATGTGGTTGCAGCAGATGGCCGGCAATCAGCGTCAGTTCTCCAATTTCGACACGTACCAGATCGTCGAAGGGGACGACGACGATTACATGAACTTCCTGTACGACGGCGGTGGACTGATCGCGATGCGGACAGGCCAGCAGCAGGGCACACTAGCCGATCGTATCGTCTACCGCGGCATCTTCAAGGTGTACGAGGCATTCGTCATGGGTGAGGCGGCGTCGCAGTACGGCGATCTGCCGTACTCGGAAGCCGTGGATCCCGAGATCACGGAGCCGGTGTTTGATGATCAGCGGGCGATCTACACTGCGGTGGACGCGTTGCTGGCAGATGCCATTACGGATCTGAACAGCGGCACGGGTTCCGGTCCCGCCGGCGCCGACTTCGTGTACGGCGGTGACGCCGCGCAGTGGGTGCGGGCAGCCAATTCGCTGAGGGCCCGGTTCCAGCTCCACTGGGTGGAGGTCGAGGGTAACGCGCGCTATACGGACGCGATCGGCTTTGCCAACAGTGGCATTCTGAGCGCGATCGACGACTGGACGGCGACGCACACCACCGCGGCGACCGAGACGTTCTTCTGGTTCCAGTTCATGCGCGACCGTTCCGGCTACATCGTGGCCGGGGAGTACGGTGTCGATGCGCTGACCAACCAGACCGATCCTCGGCTGCCCATCTATTACAGTGAGGCTGAGGGCGCGTATGCGGGCCAGATCATCGGTTCGCCGCCGGGCACGCCTGCGGGCGACCCGTCGGATGACGCGTCGGAGCTGACCTGCGGCCCCAACAAGGGCGGCGGGTGCACCGGGCTCGGGCTCGGGTCACAGGAGTTCAACTTCCAGATCCTGACCTGCGCCGAGACCAACTACATCCTCGCGGAAGCCACGCTGCAGACCGGCGGTGGTGACGCGGCGGCGCGTGGCTTCCTGGATGCCGCGCTCGATTGTGACGAGGCTCGGTGGGGGATTTATGGTTTCACCATCGATCTCTCGGGCATCCAGGCTCGCAACGATGCTCTCACGGGCAACGACCTGCTGTGGGAGATCATGCTGCAGAAGTACAACTCC
Organism: Gemmatimonadota bacterium; assembly: GCA_039584015.1. Taxonomy (GTDB): domain Bacteria; phylum Gemmatimonadota; class Gemmatimonadetes; order Gemmatimonadales; family GWC2-71-9; genus WVYX01. The sequence continues at coordinate 2,285 of JBDGYO010000016.1, forward strand.
AAGCCGCTCGGTATCGAGAATTGGAGCGATTACAAGCGGACGTGCTGGGCCGACAACCTGGGCTTCGTGCCGGCAGCTAGTGGCGCGGTGGTCCCGGGCCGGTTCCTGTACTCGCAGAACGAGCGGCAGACGAACTCCAACACACCTGACCCGGATCAGCAGCCGGCGCGGAATGACAATGATCCGGCCGCCTGCGCTGCAGCTCCGTAGGCAATGTTGGAGAACGGGTTGACGAAGAAGTATGTGGGTGCTTGGCTGCCGGTCGCGTTGCTGGTGGGTACAGCATGCGCGGCCGGCAGCATCTAACGCGGTGCGTCGAACACTCCGGCTACGTCAGCAGGGTGATCGCTTGAGAGGGAAGCGAAGCGGGTCTCTTCAGGCCTCCTTATAGACTCGACTCGGCGCACCGCGTTTTCCTCCCTCTTCATCCCCACCATATCCCTGATGGTGTAGCGCGGGCCGGCCCGGCTCACGTCCGCGGCCACGAAACCCTACGTGCCCCCAATCCGTTGTGCTGGAGTACCTCAGTCCGGAGTCCGTGTCATGACACCCCACCATCGTCTGCACCGCGGTGCCGCTGGCATCGCGGCCGCTGTTCTCGTGGCGTCGCTCTCGGCCTGTGCCTCGGAGCCGACCGCCGATCCCCGTGCCGAGCTGCTCGTGTCGGTCGACTGGCTGGCCGAGCACCTGGACGATCCGAACGTGGTGCTGCTGCATGTGGGCGCTCCAGAGGATTACCAGGCCCAGCACATCCCGGGGGCGTATCACGTCACGCACGTGCAGATGTCGCATCCTGACTCGCACTCCCCGGACGCGCTCATCCTCGAGCTGCCCGATCCGGCGGCCTTCGAGGAGACGCTCGAAGGCTTCGGCGTATCCGCCGACTCGCGCATCGTCGTGTACTGGGGCAGTGAGTGGGTGACCCCCACGGCCCGCCTCGTGTTCACACTCGACTGGGCGGGGCTCGGCGATCGCACCGTGCTGCTGAACGGGGGGCTCGCCGCCTGGAAGGCCGCCGGGCACGCCGTGACCGGCGAGGAGCCGGCTCCCGGATCAGGTGACCTCACGCTGTCGCCGCGGCCCGAACTCGTGGTGCAGGCCGAGTGGGTGCAGCAGTACGGTGCCGAGGCGGGGTACGCGCTGGTGGACGGGCGGGCCCGCGCGTTCTACGACGGCGTGCGCGAGGATCGCGGCAAGGCCGGTCACATCCCGGGCGCGGGGAGCGTCCCGTGGACCGAGTTGATTGATGACTCGCTGCACTTGAAGAGCCCCGGCGAGTTGGGAGCGATCTTCACGGCCGCAGGCGTGGGGCCGGGCGACACCGTGGTGGCCTACTGCCACATTGGGCAGTACGCCACGGCGGTGATGTTCGCCGCGCGTACGCTGGGACACGAGGTCAAGCTGTACGACGGCGCCTTCCAGGATTGGGCCGGGCACGACCTCCCGGTGGAGGTGAGCGCGGAGGACGCGGGAGACCGGTGACGCAGGGTGCCAGCCCCCGGCCCTACATGAATCCCTACGTCGCGGGCGTGGGGATCGGTGTCGCGCTGCTCCTGGCGTTCGTGATCATGGGCCGCGGGCTCGGTGCTTCAGGCGCGCTCTCCACAGTCGTAGCCACGGGCGTCAACACCGTGGCGCCCGACCACACGACCGACAGGCTCCCCTACGAAGCGTACCTGGGCGACGGCACCGTCAGCCCCCTCAAGGACTGGCTGGTGTTCGAGATCCTGGGGATCACGCTCGGCGGACTGCTCTCGGCACTGCTGGCGGGGCGTTTTCGGGCGAGCATCGACAAGGGTCCGCGCGCGAGCAATCGCAGCCGTCTCCTGTTCGCATTCGGAGGCGGTACCATCATGGGCATCGGGGCGAAGCTGGCTCGGGGATGCACGAGTGGCCAGGCGCTCACGGGAGGGGCGCTGCTCAGCGTGGGCAGCTGGCTGTTCATCATCGGCGCATTCGCCGCGGGCTACATGGCGGCGCCGCTGTTTCGGAGAGAGTGGACGTGAACGCGCCGTTCTACGAGTTCGGTCTCCTCGGCGACAACGCGAGCCTGCTGGTGGCGCTGCTCATCGGCATCGCGTTCGGGTTCTTCCTCGAGCGGGGCGGTTTGGGCAACGCGCGCAAGTTGGCAGGACAATTCTACCTCACTGACCTCGTCGTACTGAAGGTGATGTTCAGCGCCATCGTCACGGCGATGCTGGGGCTGTTCTGGCTCTCCAAGCTCGGACTGCTCGATCTCTCGCGCGTGTACCTGCTACCCACCTACGTCGCTCCACACTTGATCGGTGGGGTCGTCTTTGGTGTGGGGTTCGTGATGGGTGGGCTCTGCCCCGGCACGTCGTGTGTGGCGGCATCGAGCGGGCGAATAGACGGCCTGGTGCTGCTGGGCGGCATGCTGTTCGGTATCCTGCTGTTCAACGAGGCGTTCCCACTGCTGCAGGGGCTGTACTACAGCACCGAGCTGGGGCAGGTGACGGTCGCCGAGCTCCTGGGTCTGCCACACGGCGTACTCGTGTTCATCGTGGTCGTTGCGGCGCTCGGGAGCTTCGTCCTGGCCGAGCGGATCGAGGCGCGCACGAAGTGACGGTTCGGTTCACCACCAATGGACTGCTCGCGGCCGCGGCGCTGGTGCTTGGCGTCGGCGCGCCGGTGGCGGGGAGCCCCTACCGCGGCGACGCGCACAGGGCGCCGCCCGCCGCGGAGCCGGTCGCCTGGGTGCCGGCCGCGGACGGCCGCGTGTCGGCCCTGCTGGTGGCGGAGTGGCTGCGCGAGCGGAAGCCCGGCCTGCGAATCTCGGATCTGCGGGGCGTGGACGCGTACGAGCGGTTCCACCTGCCCAAGGCGGAGCCGGTGGCGCCGCAGGACCTGCTCCCCGAGGCCTTCTCACGCGACGAGACCGTAGTCGTCTACGGCCCTGACAGTGCGGAGGCGCGCCTCGCTGCGAGTACGCTGCGTGAAGCGGGGATAGGGCAGGCCTACTACCTGGCCGATGGTGTCGCCGAGTGGCTCACCGAGATTCTCAATCCCACCCTCTCACCCGATGCTGCACCCGAGGAGCGCGCCGCGTGGGAGCGGACGGCGGAGCTGAGCCGCTACTTCGGCGGGCTTCCGCGCATCGAGGCGGGCGTGGCCGAACCTCGATCCGCCGCCGAGGTTCTGCGGCGCACCGTGCGGCGCGGCTGCGCGTTCTAGGCAGCTCCGACCCACACTTTCGCACCGGTCCCCGATCGACTATTCTGTCGATGACCCGACGAGGTTCGTCGGATTGGCAGGACTGTATTGACACGCAGGGAGACTGTGCGATGGCGAAGAAGTACGTGTCCAACAAAGACGAGACCGTCCGGATGTTCAAGAGTGACTTCGTGGAGAAGTTCAGCCACATCCATCCGGCCCTGCCTCACATCGTCTTCATTCCCGTCGTCGCGGCGATGTTCTACTGGAGTTACCGGCTGGATGTGCCGGCTGGCCGCGCGGCGCTGCTGTTCCTGGGTGGACTGGCCATCTGGACGCTCACCGAATACCTGGTGCATCGCTTCGTGTTCCACGTGGACGACGCCACAATGGAGGAAGTGACCCGAATCGTCGCCGCGGTTGAGCCGGGCCAACCGGTGTTCCCGGCGCTCAAGACGCTGAAGCAGAGGCACTACTTCATTGCCCACGGGGTGCACCACGACTTTCCCAACGATTCCAAGCGCCTGGTGATGCCGCCGGTCATCAGCGTTCCCCTGGCGGTGATCTTCTACTTCCTGTTCCGCTGGATCCTCGGCGCGGTCGCGGCGCCCGCGGTGTTGGCGGGGATGGTCGTAGGCTACCTGATCTACGACACGACGCACTTCGCCGTGCATCACTGGCGGCTGCACGGCCATGTCACGCTCTACCTCAAGAAGCACCACTTCCGGCACCACTACCAGGATCCCGACAAGGACTACGGTGTGAGCTCGCCGCTGTGGGATATCATCTTCCGCACGTGGGGTCGGGCAGGTAGCGAGCCCGCGTAATCTTACTCCCTTCCGTTGTGTCGTGACACCTGGCTCCCAATCCGAAGTCGGCACCATCCAGCGTCTGGTGCTCAAGCATGCGAGGGACGCGTTCGCCAGTGACATGGCCGTCGCGCGCCAGTGGCGCGACCTCGGTTACCGGGAGCGTCCCGACGTGGCCCGGGCGGTGGATGAGTACGATCGCTTCGTGGCGCTGCTCGGGGAGCTGGGGGTGCAACCCGAATTCCTGCCCGCCGATGAGGCGGTCGGCCTCGACTCGATCTACGTGCGCGATGCGTGCGTGGTGTGCGAGCGCGGTGTCGTGCTGTGCAACATGGGCAAGGAGGCTCGGCGCACCGAACCGGCCGCGCAAGGGGCTGCATATTCGGAAATGGGGATACCCGTCTACGGAGCGATCAACGGAGAGGGCCGCCTCGAGGGCGGTGACGTCGTCTGGCTCGATGACCGCACGCTCGCCGTGGGCTGGGGGTACCGCACGAACGAGGAGGGGATCGGGCAGCTGGAGAGCCTGCTGGTGGACTGCTACGACGAGCTCATCGTGGTGCCGCTGCCTCACTGGACCGGGCCCGCCGGCGTGTTCCATCTGATGTCGATGCTGAGTCCCCTCGACCGCGACCTGGCGCTGGTGTACTCGCGGCTGCTGCCCGTGCCGTTTCGCGAGCACCTGCTCGAGCGAGGCATCGAGCTCGTGGAGGTGCCCGACGAGGAGTATCACACGATGGCGTGCAACGTGCTTGCGGTCGCACCCCGGCGTTGCGTGGTGCTGAGCGGCAACCCGCAGACCCGGTCCCTGCTCGAAGCCGCCGGCGTGGAGGTGTACGAGTACGAAGGGCGGGAGATCAGTTGGAAGGGGGCTGGTGGGCCGACTTGCCTCTCGCGACCCATCGTGCGGGAGTAGCGCGGCACGCTGGTCATCGCGTGTCTAACTTGCCAACGCCGTGTCCGTCGGCTCCATCAGCTCGCGCGGATATGGCTCCAGGTAGGTCTGCGCTCGCAGGTGAGGTTGGTCGAACCGCTCGATCCACGACCGTAGCGAGACGAGTGGGTCAGCGAGGCTCGTGCGGCCCTCGCGGTACTCGTCGAGCGCGTGCTGGAAGCGCCGCTTCTCCTTGGCCGACAATCCGTCCGACATGTTGCCGAGCGCGCGCATCAGCACCCTGATGTTCGAGGTGGAGCGCGGCGGTCGTGCGAGCGCGTGCGCCAGGTGTTCTCCGTAGGCCCGGACTACCTCCGTGAAGGGTCGCCTGTCGGCCTTCGCTATGATGCGGCCGAGCGCGCGCAGCTCGGCTTGATGGTAGGCCATCAGCATGAGCTCGTTCTCGGTGTGGAAGCGCACCAGGTCGGCCATCGCCCCTGATGCCTCGACCGCGCGGAACGCGGCTCGCGCGAACAGCTTCGTGAGGAAATGGTGCCGCAGGCGGTAGTCAGTGAGCCGTCTCTCGTCCTCGATGGCGGCGACCGGAAAACGCTCCAGCACGGCGCCTCCAAACATCCCCGCGCCCTTCCGGAAGAGCTCCGTGCCCTCGGCTCCATCGTAAATCTTGGTGTCCTTGATCCCGCACGAGGGGGAGCGGCTCTTGAGGATGAACCCGTCCACGTCGCGGAGCCCGGCCAGGAACCGGTCGTTGAACTCGTGCATCGTCCGTGTCACGTCGCGTCCTGTGTCCGGCTGATACAGCTGTAGGGACGTGCCGTGCTGCACCAAGCGGATCGGCGGCCGCGGGATGCCGAGGCCGATCTCGACCTCCGGACAGATGGACGCGAGCTTCACGAACGGCGTCAACCTGAGCACGAACGGCGCGCGGACCATCTGCCCGTCGTAGCGGCAGGCCTCGAGCTCGAGGCACGCGCTCATGACGAGGGTGGGGCGAGGGTGGGGCATGGCGCCCGGGTGAGCCTACAGCTTGTACCGCTCCAGCCACTGTAGGTCGTCCTCGTCGCTGCGGATGACGTACACCACGCCGTCGCCGAACGCCACAACGCGTCGGTCGCTGGGCAGGCTCACGTGCTGCACCAGATTCCCCCGCCCGTCGAACACGTCGTAGGTCCGCTCGCCTGCTTCGACCGGGGCCGAGCGCTCCACCCACAACTGCCCGTCAGGTGCCATGCGCGCCGTGCGAGCCACGGTGGGCGGCATGAACTCGGGCCACTCCATGGCGTCGATGTTGGGCCGCGGTGGCCGCATGGTGCGGCGACGCCCGTTCTCGACCTGCACCATCATGCCGCGGTTGGCCATGGCGTCGGCCCAGGCCTCCTTGTCGGCTTTGCTGAGCTTCACCGGCTCGAGGTCCACCGGAGGGCCGCTCGTCGCCGCGCCGTCGCCCGCGATCCATTCCACGTGGTAATCCTGGTACCGCACCACGCCGACCATCCCGTCCGCCGTCACGGCCCAGTCGTCCTGCGGCTCAAAGGCACCGCCCCCGATGCTGATCCTGCCCTCACCCGGCCCGGCCGGCTCCATGGGCGGGAAGTGCACGAACCCGACGGTGTCCACCGCGGCCCCCGCCCGGTCCCACCGCAGGATCGGTGCGAGACCCTGCACGGCGCTCTCTTCGAGGCCCGGCAACATCATGCCGGCCAGGTCGAAGTAGATGTGCCCGGCGTGGTCGATGCCGCGCGGGAAGATGGGGTAGCCTGCCGGGTGACGCAGCGGAATCGTCTCGTTGCTGAGGCGTCCGTCGGGTAGGATCACGTTGAAGCGCCGGTTCATGATATCGGCCATCAGCGTGGAGTCACCTGGGAGGGCGTACAGCGCACCGGGCATCTGGAACTCGCCCGGCCCGGCGCCTTGCCGACCCAGCTGCTCGTAGGTGCCGCTCTGGAAGTCGAGTTGGGCGATCATCATCTCGATGCGGTCGGAGATGAGGACCTGGCCGGTGCTCAGCTCCCGGATCCCCAGGATGGCGCTGAAGGGCTCGGGAAAGGCGGCGTCCGGCTCGCCGAGCTCCACCGTTCTTGGCGCGGACTGGGCCGCAAGGGTCCCGGCAGTGAGGCCGAGGGCGGCCACGAGTGCCAAGGTCGGTTGCAGCAGGAATTGACGCATATCTTCTCCGTGTGGTTGTCCCGATGTATGCCGCAGTAGATGCCCCGCGGTCGGGAACCGTCGCAGCCCCCTTGGCGCAACCCTTCGGGCGGCCCAGGCGTCTCATAGGCAGACTGCGTGCTCGGCAAATACCGCTATTATATGGATATAGGGTACTATGACTGAGGGACGGGTGGAATGACCTTCCGGCGGATACTTGGGTCCGCGGTTGCCGTGGTGGTGATCAGCTCGCTGGTCGGCGGCGTGTACCTGCGGAGCAGGGGGGATGACGAGGACAATGGCGGCACGGCCCTCGCCGAGGTTCCCGACGGCGGCGCCGAGGCCGTCTCGTCCGCTCGCACCTTCTCGACCGATGTCGCCATTCCGGTCGAGGGAGCCATGGTGGTGCGGGATACGCTCGTCATCTCGGTGTCGGCCGCTGCCGAGGCCGCGGCCTCCCGGCAGGCCGTGCTGCGAGCGCAGGTCGAGGGCCGGATCACCAGCCTGCGGGTGGAAGAGAACGATGCCGCCGGCGGCGGCCGGCTCCTCATCCAGATCGACACGACCGAGTACGTCATCGCCGTGGAGCGAGCCCGCGCGCGGCTCGCTACGGCCACAGCGACCTACGACGAGCTCACGATGTTCGACGACGAGATCGAGGACGAGCGGATCCGGAGCGAGCGGGCCCGGTTCGCCCGGGCCAAGAGTGGGCTCGCCGATGCCGAGCTGGGAGTGCGGGAAGCGGACCTGCAGCTGCAGCGCACCCGCATCCGGGCGCCGTTCGCCGGCCGCGTTGCCTCGCTCCGGGTCGTGGAGGGGCAGCAGGTGCGGGTTGGCGATGAGCTGCTCACCGTGGTGGACCTCGATCCGATCAGGGTCGAGGTCCAGGTGCTGGAGAGCGAGATCGGATTGCTTGTGGAGGGTCGCGGCGCGACGATCGCATTTGCGGCGTTCCCGGGGGAGTCGTTCTCCGGGCGCATCGCCACGATCAACCCGGTCGTGGAGCGAGAGACGCGCACGGCGCGCGTCACGGTCACGATCCCGAACCCTCGGGGTCGCATCCTCCCCGGCATGTATGCGCGCGTCTCGCTCGAGGCACGCAAGTTCCCCGACCGTGTGATGGTTCCGCGGGCCGCAATCTTGGAGCGGGACCGGCGCACGATGCTGTTCGTGTTCGAGGGCGAGAACGACATCGGCTTCGCCAAGTGGCGCTACGTGACGCCCGGCATGATGAACGACTCCCTGGTGGAGATCGTCGCCGATCCCCAGACCGATATGGTCGAGGCCGGCGAGTGGGTGCTGACCGACGGCCACTACACGCTGATTCACGACGCCCGGGTGCGTCTGGTAGAGAGTGTGCGGGCTGAAGGTGGCCGGCCGCAGTAGCGACGCGTCCGCCGCCTGATCCACTAATGTCCCTCACGAGCCGCTCTGTCCGTCGCCCCGTTGCTGTGGCGATGCTCTTCCTGGGCGTCGTCTTCCTGGGGCTCATCTCCTTCTCCCGCATTCCCATCGATCTGCTGCCCGACGTCGCCTACCCGCGGCTCGTCGTGTACACCCAGTACTCCGACGTGGGTCCCGCCGAGGTCGAGCGGTTTGTCACTGAGCCCGTCGAGCGCGGGGTCAGCCGGGTGCCGGGCGTCGAACGCGTGGAGAGCGTGTCCCGCGAGGGTGTCTCCCTGGTCACGCTGCGCTTCTCCTGGGGCACCGACATGGACTTCGCGGTGCTCAACGTGCGAGAGCAGCTCGACAACTTGCTGGAGGAGCTGCCCGAGCTGGCCTCACGCCCGGTGGTGCTACGCACCGATCCGAATTCCGAGCCCATCATGGCGCTCTCGCTGGCGGGCGGGACCGATCTCGCTGCCCTCAAAGAGCTGGCGGAGAACGTCTTCAAGCGGCGCCTGGAGCAAATCGACGGAGTGGCCGAGGCTGCTCTGGCGGGCGGATTGGAGCGGGAGATCCACGTCGAGATCGATCCGCGACTGCTCGAGAGCTACGGCTTCACCGTGCAGAACGTGCTGGAGGCGCTCGACGCCGCGAACCAAAGCGCGCCCGGCGGGACCATCTTGCGGGGCCGTTACCGCTACGCGCTGCGCACGCTCGGTGAGTTCCAGACCGTGGAGGAGATCGCGCGCGTGCCGCTCGGTCCCAGCCCCAACGACACTACGCGGAGCAGCCTCGTGCTGTTGGGCGACGTGGCCCACGTGGAGGACGGCTTCAAGGATCGCGAATCGCTCGCCCGGTTCAACGGCCGGGAATCGGTGGGGTTACTGCTGTTCAAGGAGTCGGGTGCCAACACGGTGCGGGTCGCCGAGCGGGTCGACGAGGTGCTCGACCAGCTGCGCGCCCGTTTCCCCGAGGTTGGCATCGACGTGGCAATGAGCCAGGCGGGCTTCATCACCGAGGCCATCTCGAACGTAGTGCAGGCGCTGGTGCTGGGAGGCATCCTGGCCTTCCTGGTGCTGTTCCTCTTCCTGCGCGACGCCCGCTACCCCGTGTCCGTGGCCCTCGCGATTCCCATCTCCGTGATCGCCACCTTCGTACTGCTCGACCTGACGGGAGTCTCCCTCAACATCATGAGCCTGGGCGGTCTGGCGCTCGGTGTCGGGATGCTGGTGGACAACTCGATCGTGGTGCTGGAGAACATCTTCCGGCACCGCGAGCAAGGTGAACAGGCTGAGGCGTCGGCGATACGTGGCGCGGAGGAAGTGAAGGGGGCGATCACGGCGTCCACGCTCACGACCATCTCGGTGTTCGGTCCGATCATCTACGTGGAGGGCGTGGCCGGTGAGCTGTTCGGTGACCTCTCCCTGGCGGTGGCGTTTGCCCTGCTCGCCAGCCTCCTCGTGGCGCTCACGCTGCTCCCCACGATGGCGGCGCGCTGGGCCAGGGTGAGCGAGCAGCAGGGACGCACCCGGCTCGGCCGTGTAGTGCGTGGTGGGGCGGCCCGGCTGGGTGGGGGCGTGGCCCTGCTGTTCCGGCCTTTCCTCGACTGGTTCGACCGGCGCTTCGCCATCTTCGCGGCCTGGTATCACACGCTACTGGAGCGAGCCCTCGAGCATCGCGGCCGGGTCGTGGGCTTCGCCGGGGCCACCCTCGTGCTGGGCGTCATCATCGGCGTGGCACTGGAGCGAGATGTGCTGCCGCAGGTGGACCAGGGAGCGTTCACCGTGCGACTGGAGCTCCAGCGGGGCGCGCCGATCGAGGAGACAGCGGAGGCAGCGGATCGGGTGGAGCAGGTGTTCCTCGACGATCCGGCGGTGGAAGCGGTGTTCACGCGGGTGGGTCGCCAAGAGGCGATCGCGGGCGTCGAGGAGCAGGAAAGCGGACTCAACACCGCCGCGGTGGAAGTGCGGTTGAGGGATGGTGAATCGACTACGGCCGTCGTGGAGCGCGCGCGTCCTGCGCTCGCCCAATTCCCCCCCGGCGCCGTCGCCATCGAGACGGGTACCGCAACCGCGCTGGGCAGGCTGCTCGGTGGTGGCGAGGCCGATCTGGCCGTGCGGGTACGCGGCGACGACCTGGACGAGACATGGCGGCATGCACAGGCCGTGGCGGACAGGCTCCAGGCCGTGGGCTCGCTCGCAAACGTGCGGCTCGGCACGGAAGAGGGACAGCCGGAGATTCGAGTGGAAATCGACCGGGAGCGCGCGGCGTCGTACGGGATCGAGCCACGACTCATCGCCCAGACGGTCGAGCGGTACATGCGTGGCGAGATCGCCACCGACTTCGTGGACTTCGACGAGAAGGTGCCTGTGCTGGTGCGCCTGCCGGAGGCGGAGCGGCGCTCGCTGCAAACGCTGCGCGTACTTCGGGTGAACGGGATTCCGCTGCGCGAGCTGGTGAACACGCACGAAGAGGTGGGTCCGGCGGAGATCCGCCGACTGGAGCAGGCGCGCACCGTGACGGTATACGCGGATGTGGCGCACGGCGGGCTGGATGGCGCGGTGGCCGACGCTCGCACGGCGCTGGGTGATGTCCCCGCACCCCGGGGCCTGCGCGTGGACATCGGGGGGGCGAACGAGGAGCGCGACCGCAGCTTTCGGGATCTCGCCTTCGCGTTCGTCCTGGCGCTGCTCCTCGTCTACATGATCCTGGCCGCCCAGTTCGAGTCGTTCGTGCATCCGTTCACGATTCTGCTCAGCGTGCCGCTGGCCACGGTCGGCGCCGCGGTGGCGTTGTACATGGCGGGGGAGGGGCTGAACACGATGAGCCTGATCGGGCTCGTGATCCTCGTCGGGATCGTGGTGAACGACGCTATCGTGAAGGTCGATTTCATCAACCAGATGCGTGCGCAGGGCATGGCCCTGCGCCAGGCGATCCTGGAAGCGGGCCGCGTGCGCTTGCGGCCGATCATCATGACGACAGTCACCACGGTCCTCGGTTTGACGCCCATGGCTTTGGGGATCGGACGCGGTGCCGACCTGCGCGCTCCCCTCGCCATCGCCGTAATCGGCGGACTGATCAGCGCGACCGCGCTCACGCTGGTCGTCGTGCCCGTCTCGTATGACCTGTTCGAGGAGCTACGCGGCAAGCTCAGATCCGTGGCGGGACTCGGTGAGGCACGCGGCGGCCGTAAGCCGGTGGTGCAACCTGCGGGAGGATCGGAATGAGACGGGGAACGGAAAGCGGGGAACGGGGAACCGGACGCCTCACTTCGGCGCCGCGGCGTGCGGGCGGAGGGTGGTGCGTTCTGCCGGGGCTGGTAGCGGCGATGGCGGTGGCCGCCTGCGCGGGCGGCGACGCAGGCGCCGGGTACACCGTGCGCGACTCGGCGGGCGTTGCGATCGTGGAGAATGCGTACGGCAGCTGGTCCGAGGCGCAGGCGTGGCGGGTCGCCGCCGAGCCCTCGGTGGATATCGGAGAGCTGGAGGGCGCGGAGCCCTATCAGCTGTTTCGGGTCTCGGGGGCGGTGCGGCTGTCTGACGGTCGTATCGTCGCCGGCAACGGCGGTAGCCACGAGCTGCGCTACTTCGATGCGCAGGGCCGGTATCTCAAGTCGGCCGGGCGCGAGGGCGGTGGGCCCGGCGAGTTCGAGGGCGTGGGCGCGCCCATCGCGGTCGGGGGCGACTCGATCGCGGTGTACGACTGGAACCTGCGACGCATCTCGTTGTGGGATCCCGACGGCAACTTCGTGCGGTCGTTCGGGATTCAGTTCTCCAGTGGCTCACCCGTGGCGGTCGGGCCCCTCGGTGACGGGAGCTGGCTGTTCAGCAAGGCGTTCTCGTTCTCACCCGGCGAGATCACCACCGTGGTGCGTGACACCGCGGCCTACTTCCGGTTCGATCAGCGGGGCGAGTTGATCGACTCGATCGGCCGGTTCGCGTCGTTGGAGTATTTCCTACAGAGCTCGGCGCAGGCTGCGTGGGCCACCAGCCTGCCGTTCGGTCGCGGGTTCGCCACCGCGGTTGCTTCTGGCGGGTTCTACCACGGCATCACCGACCGCTACGAGATCCTGCGGTACGGGCTTGCGGGGCAAGTGGAGCGCGTGGTGCGGAAGGTGCACCGACCCGTCCCGGTAGCTGAGGCGGACGTCGAACGCTACAAGGCCGAGCGGGTCGAGAACGCGAGCAGCGATAACTGGCGCCGCCGCCTCGAGCGGATGTTTGCCGAAGTGCCCGTGCCGTCCACCATGCCGGCCTTCCAGACCTTCGAGGTCGATGTGCTGGGCTACCTGTGGGTCGCCGAGTACGAGCGCCCTGGTGCCGATGTACAGCGGTGGAGCGTGTTTGACTCCGAGGGCCGTTTGCTCGGCACGGTCGAGACGCCTTCAGGACTCGCAGTGCATCAGATCGGCGTCGACTTCCTGCTGGCGTCGTGGGAGGACGACCTCGGGGTGGAGTACGTCCGGCTATACGACCTCACGCGGGGTCGCGAGGGGGGCTAGTCGTGATCCAGCTCTCCATCCGTAGGCCTGTCGCGGTGACCATGGCCTATCTGGGTGTGGCGCTCCTGGGCGTCGCGGCATGGCGCAACATCCCCATCGAGCTCCTGCCGGACACCGAATTGCCGCAGCTCAGCGTGGCCACCGAGTGGCGGGGCGCGAGTCCCGAGGCCATGGAGGCGTTCGTGACGGCGCCGCTGGAAGGCGTGATCCAGCAGGTCCGCGGCGTGGAGAAGGTGACGTCGGTCTCGAGTGAGAGGTGGGGCTGGGCGCGCGCGAACATCACGGTGGAGTTCGCACGCGGCACGGACATGGATTTCGCCCGCCTCGATCTGTCGGAGCGGATGGCCGCGCTCCAGGATGAGCTCCCGGCCGACGCCGAGCGGCCGCGCATCGAGCCTTACGTGCCCGAGGAGTTCCGCGAGCAGCAACGGGCCTTCCTGCGCTACACGCTGACCGGCCCGCATACCCTGGAAGCCCTCCGTGCCCACGTGGACGATGACATCGTCCCCGAGTTGCTCCAGGTGGACGGTGTGGCGGCGGTCGAGGTGAGCGGGGGGCGCGACCGCCTGGTCGAGATCGCCCTGGACGAGCGCAAGACCCAGGCACTGGGACTCGATCCCGGCTACGTCTGGATGCGCATCAGCGAGCTGGAGTACGTGAGCGAAGCAGGCATCGTGGAGGACGACGGGCTGCTCCGCACGCTGGCCATCCGCCATCGGACGGCCTCCACGGACGACATCCGAAGGGCGCCACTCCTCAGCGACCGGGGCCGGATCGTGCGTGTCGGCGACGTGGCCACCCTGCACGACACCTACGAGGAGGCGCGGAGCTACTACCGCATCGACGCCCAGCCCGCGGTGTCCTTCGAGATCCACAAGGAGGTGGGCGTCAATACGGTGGACGTGGCCGACCGCGTGAAGGCACGCCTCGAGGCGATCGAGAACCTGCACCCCCTGGGCGTGCGGGTGATCCTCGACGAGGACGAGAGCGAGGCCATCAGGACGCAGCTCACCGACCTGCGCTACCGTGCGCTCATTGCCGCAGGCGTGATCTTTCTGGTCCTGCTGCTG
>JBDGYO010000252.1:0-4190 GCA_039584015.1 Gemmatimonadota bacterium
GACCGAGATACCGGGATTGGAGTCCCGCCTGGTGAGTCGCTTCGAGTGGGGGATGGTAGCGGACATCGGCCAGCCCGACCTGGAGCACCGCATCGCCATTCTGCGCAAGAAGGCAGAGCAGGACCACCTGGAGCTCACGATCCCAGATGACGTACTGCGCTTCATCGCCGAGCACGTACGCAGCTCCGTCCGCGAGCTCGAGGGCTGCATCATCAAGCTCCTGCTGTTCGCCTCCTTGAAGCACCGGGAGGTTACCGTGGAGCTCGCCCGCGACGCCCTGGCCGACAAGATCACCCAGGACGGGGGTGTGGCGGCCGACCATCCTGCCAGCCTGCCCAGCGTCGACCGGGTCCAGGAGGTCGTGGCACGCCGCTGGGGGGTGACACCCGAAGGGCTGCGCTCCAAGGCCCGTACCAAGACACTCACGGTACCCCGCCAGGTTGCCATGTTCCTGGCTCGGGAGCTTCTGGGCATGCAGCTAGTGGAAATCGGGCAGGCATTCGGTGGCCGGGACCACTCAACGGTCATTCACAGCCTAGACAAGGTGCAGCGCGAGATGGCGTCGGATCGGAAGTTCCGGGATCGCGTGGAGCACGCAAGGCGGGAGTTGGTACACGTGCACTAATCAACAGTGTGGACTCGTAGTGTGGACGCGTGTGGTGGTTGCTGGAAAGATCGTGAGCTCTCGACGGACGGTCCACAGCGAATCCTCAGAACTCACATGAAGCTGTCAGTGCAATCTTTTGACTACACAATGACTTGGTGGATCTATCAACGTTTCAAGGCACTCTACTAGTACTACTAGATAGTTATAAGTAGAGTATTAGTAGACTCTATTCCTCCACATCGCGGCAGAGAAAGCATGAAGTTTACGATTACGCGCGAGCGATTACAGGAAGGTTTGGTAGCAGTCGCAGCCAGTGTGCCGACGAAGACGACACTGCCTGTGCTGTCGAATATCCTGTTGGAAGCAACGGCGGACGGTGTGCGGTTATCCGGGACCGATCTGGACATTGCCGTGAGTACGGTGGTGCCCGCGGAAGTGGATGCAGAGGGTGCGGTGACCATCCCTGCAAAGAAGCTGGTCGAGATCGTGCGGGAGCTCCCAAGTGCGGCTATCCGGGTGACAGCGTCAGGCGAGCAGCGCGTCCAGCTGGAGTGCGGCCGCTCCCGGTTCAAGCTGCTGGGCATCCCACGCGAGGAGTTCCCAAACTTCCCGCCCGTGAACTTTGATGACAGCTGGACGGTCACATCGAGTGATCTCCAGAAGCTGATTAACCACGTGAGCTTTGCGGCATCCACCGAGGAGAGCCGGCCGATCCTGAATGGGGTGCTGTGGGAGGTGAAGGGCGACCTCATGCGAATGGTTGCCACCAATGGGCATCGGCTCGCGAAAATGGACGTTTCGGTATCCGGTGGCAGTGCCAGCGCCGAGCTGATCGTGCCGCCTAAGGCGCTGGAGCAGGTACGTCGCCTGTTCGGGCCATCGGACGAGATTGAGATCGCCAAGAGCGACAACCACCTCGGGTTCCGCACGGGCTCCACGCTCGTGTTCACGCGACTGGTCGAGGGGCCGTACCCGAATTACGAGCAGGTCATCCCGCGAGAGAATGACCGTGCCTGCACGGTCGAGAAGGATGGCCTTGCCGCCGCGCTGCGCCGGGTTGGCGTGGTGGCGAGCGACCAGACGCATCGGGTCCGGCTGCAGTTCACTGGTGGCGCGCTCAAGCTCAGCGTCAGCACCCCCGACCTGGGGGAGGCTCAGGACGAGGTCGCCATTACGTACGACGGGGATGCCCTGGAGATTGGCTTCAACGCCACGTACTTGCTTGAGATCCTGAAGTACATGCCCACCGACGAGGTTCGGCTCACGTTCAAGGCACCTGAACGAGCCGCCACCGTGGAGCCGGTGGGGTGGGACGATCCAGCCTCGTATCTCTGTCTGGTGATGCCCCTGCGGCTGGTCGACTAACCCGCTGAAGTCGTTGCGAAGGCTGGCTAAGGCCGAGCGCTCGGCGGCCGTCGGCTGGCCACCCCGGTCAGACTGAACCGATCGAACCGCGACGGCTGCGCTGTACCCAGAAGAATGCCGCGGTTATCCCCGCCGACCGTGATTCCGATGCTCCAGCGGGCGACCTTGAAGTTGCTCTCGAAGTCGAACGTGGTCACCGCGCCGATCGGGAGCTTGCCTGCGGTGGCGACCTGAAGGCCGGCGCGATACACAGCCTCGACATCGGAAAAGGCGGTTTCCTCGGTGACGATTACCTCGGCAGCGATCTGGAGGTGATGCGGCACGGGGAGCCAGCCCAGGCCGACGGCACCACTGACGGGCAGGATGCTGTCCCGCACCACCGGGCGTCCGATGTTGCGCACGACGGCCCCGACGCTCAGGGGAGGGGCCAGCAGATAGTAGAAGCCGATGTCGCCTGCGCGGTCGTTGTTCCCCTCGCCCGTGAACCAGGCGACGGTGCCACCGAGGGCCCCGCGCGTGAACCCGAGGCCAGCGCCGAAGTGCCAGAGGTTGTTGGAAGTGCCATCGGCGAAGCGACTCTGCTGGAACGCGATCGAGAAGCCCCGTGAGTTGAAACCGACGGTCCACTGGCCCAGCCGAGCGTCGCCGTCGGTAGGCCGGTCCACCACCAGCTCGGCCATGACCGAGGCCTCTCTCACCGCAGCGAGTCCGGCGGGGTTGAGCCAGGTGGCTCGTACATCGCTGGCCGTCGCGACGAACAGATAGTCGCTCGACCGCGGCCGGCTCGTCTGGGCAACGACGGGCCCGGTGGTGAGAGCAACCGCGAGGAGGCCGGTCAGGAAGGAGCGCCGCACGCTACGGAACCACCGCAAGGGTGTCGAACCGGATCTGCGTGACTGGAATCTCGCTCCCCATGGCGAGGACGAGTGCGGTGCTGCGTGAGGTGTCGGCCGAGGTGCCGCCGAGGTAGCGGCCGTCTGCGGAGACGTAGCGATGCGAGCGCTGCACGCCGGTCCCCTCGATGGAGATCTCACTGCCCCCCTGCATCCCCTCGCCCGAAAGCGTGTAGTGGGCCACGCTCACGATGTGCAAGGCGCGCCCAGCGACGTGCTGCGTCCACTCCACGGCGCTGTGGTCCACCACCACCCGAATCTGGATGTCGAACCCGCTGCCCGGGCTCAGGGTCTCCACCGTGTCCGACCACACCTGGCCGGGCACGACTCCGCCGAGCGGGAGTTGCGGGAAGATCCGCTCGAGGCCCGACGCGAGTTGGCGTACCAGGGCGAGCGTGGTGTCGCCACCCGCAAACTCGCCGATGTTCCCTTCGGGTTGGAGTATTCCGGTGAACCTCGTGCCGGCGGCCAACACCGCTTCGGCGGGCGAGAGTCCGGCGCCCTCGACGTGAGGCACCGAATCGACGATCAGCGTCAGGTCCATCACGTCGCCGGCGGAGACGGCCTCCGCGGCGACGTAGTACCGCATGCTGAACTCGCTCACCACTGCCTGCCCGCTGAACACCTGCTCGACGCGTCCGCGGGAAACCGCAACGTACCGCGTGGTGAATGGTTGATAGACGACCCGCTCGGGCGTCGGTGGCGGCGGCGCTGCCGCCCCACCCCTGGCGGAGCTGCCGCAGCCCGTGAACGTGGTGCCTGCCAGCGCGAGAAGCGCAATGCCCGTGAGCCCCTTCATGATGCCACCCCTTGCCTCGCTAGGAGTTCTTCCTTGGTGCGCCCGAAGACCGCGACCATCTCGCCAGCCGGGGCACTCACCCGCAACAGCTTCCACCCCTTGCGACGCATCTCGCTGCGCCAACCCAACAGCCGCTGCCACCGCTCCGCGGTGGTGCGGAAGACGCGGAGCTCTGCGACCTGGTCCCAGTCGACTGGGTAGGGGCGCTCGTCGGGCTCCGGCGGGTCGGGCGGGCGCTTGAGCATCTCGTCGGTTGGAGGGTGTTGGGCTGCGCAATGATATGGAAGGCGGGCGTTTGAGGCCAGAGGTGGCGGAGCCGTAAGCCGAGTTCTGTTCGACGCGGAGCGTCGGAAGGTCATCTATCTGGGATGGCAGTCACCCGCCACCTCAAGCGGCCTACCCGCGGCTCAGGCGGCCCGGGCCGGGCCTCGCCGCCTATTTGGCCTTGCTCCGACTGGGGGTTGCCGTGCCACGGCTGTTGCCAGCCGCGCGGTGGGCTCTTACCCCACCATTTCACCCTTACCCG
>JBDGYO010000253.1:0-4179 GCA_039584015.1 Gemmatimonadota bacterium
ACAGGCCCTACGACTTCGATCCGACGGACCACTACCCAGTCCTCGAGTACATATATGGTGGCCCTTTTGTGAATAGCGTGTCACATGCCTTCTACCAAGACCCCCTGCCGCTGGCCTTGGCCCAGCTGGGCTTTGTCGTCTTCGTGGTAGACGGGCGTGGCACGCCCGAGCGGAGCAAGGCGTACCAGGATGTGACCTACGGTAATGTGGGGCGGCACGAGATCCCCGATCACGTGACGGCACTCAGGCAAGTGGCCGCGGATCGTCCCTACATGGACCTGGAGCGCGTTGGCATCATCGGTCAGTCCTTCGGCGGATACTTCGCCACGCGGGCCTTGCTCATGGCCCCGGACGTCTATCATGTCGGTGTCGCCGTGTGCCCGGCCGCGGACTTGTACGTCAAGGCCACCGTCATGGAGCAATACATGGGGTTGGCGGAGACCAACGAAGAGGGCTATGCGTACGCTTCCAACGCGCGGCTCGCGGAGCACCTGAATGGAAAGCTCTTGCTCATCCACGGTACCAACGACGTGAACGCGCCCATATCCGAGACGATGAAGATGGTCGATGCGCTCATCCGCGCCGGAAAGCCATTCGACCTACTAGTGTTGCCCAATCACGATCACCAGATACTCCAAGCACCCGGCCCCCGGGGCGAGTATGCCCGGGATGCGGTTCGACGATACTTGCTGGAGCAGTTAACGCCGTAGGGACTAGGCAAGAGAAAAGGCCGCGGCGACGTCGCGGCCTAGTCACAACAGGCCCAACAGGACTCGACCGGATGCTCCGAGCGCAGCGAGGAGCGACGGCAAAGAGCCTGTCGCGCATGAAAACGCCGCGCACTTGGCGCGGCGTTCACAGGCCCGGCAGGACCGTTGCGAAGCAGAGCGAGGATCGGCCGTAGGCCGACCGTAGCTCCACCTGCAACCCCCGGTTTTGGAGACCGGTGCTCTTCGTCCCGTCCTGTACCATCTGGTCCCGTTCTGTACCGTCCTGCAACGACTTGGGCGACCCTTCGTCCCGCCCTGTACCGACCTGTGCCATCCAGTACCGTCCAGTTGGTTTGCAGATGGTTAGCAAGGTTCCGTCTCTAATATAACCGACTAGGGCGATCCCCTTTCTGCCTGGTCGCTGTCCACTTGGAGCAGCATGTTTGAGCACCTTGCCCGGCCGTCTCTGGAGGCACCCTATGAGGGCTGCTCGACTCCCCACCCCGCTGGCACTGGTCGTCTCAGCCCTAGTCGCGCATCCCGCCGCTGCTCAAGACGGCGAGTGGCACACGATCAGATTTGAAACCAGCGAAGTCACTCAAGCCAACGTTACGGTATCACCGGACGGCAGATGGCTCGTCTTCACACTGCTGGGTCATCTCTTTCGTGTGCCAGTCCAAGGTGGTACGGCCGAGCAGCTTACCTTCGGTCCATCCTATGACACAGACCCAGCATTCTCACCTGATGGCTCCCGTGTGGCTTTCATATCTGACAGAGACGGAAGTGAAGGCAACGTCTACCTACTCGAACTGGAAACCGGGGCAGTTGTACAGCTAACGCACGATCGCTGGGCAGGTCGGCCGGCCTGGTCTCCTGATGGCCACACGATTGCCCACCTCAGCTTGGTTCTCGACGTCGGGCATGAATACGCACCCAGCGCTGCGCCGGCCGTTGTGCGGCGGACGTCTTTGAGCGGTGGGGAATCCCAGGTCGCGAGCGGTCCGCCCCGCATGATCAGTTCGGTCTTCTACCTGCCGGATGGCCGCCTGGGCTGGTCGGTCTTCGAGGGTAGGCCGCCGTGGTGGCTTTGGGAAGGTATGTCTGCCATGGAAGGCGCTACCAGTCGGATCGAGGTCTTGGGCAAGAACGGTATAATCTCCACACTTCATGAGACTTCGGGCATCGTACATCGCATTGTGGCGAGTCCCTCCTCGGACGGCCTCTATGCGCGCAAACTGCCGACGCCGCGGATGGGAGGCTTTTATCCCGAGGAGGAGGAGCTTGTCTTCCTGGCCCTAGGCGATGATTCCGAACGGCATATCGCTTCCGTCTCGGGCACTAACGGTTGGGATTGGGGCCCACGGTTCGACGTGATAGCAGATGACGGCTCCCTGTACGTCGGCGAACGCGGACGCCTTCTTGAGATAGGCTTGTCGGATGGATCCTCGCAGCCGATCGCATTTCGCGCCAAAGTAACGCTCGAGGCTCAGCATCCGGTGGTGCCCGCCAAGACAGACCTGGCGGTCCCGGGCACTACTGCCCCACCCAGGGTCATACTTCACCCGGTCATGTCACGGGATGGCGAACGCCTCTTCTTTGTGGCTGCGGGCAGTATTTGGGAGCAGCCCCTTTCTGGCGGTCCTGCACGCTTGATTCACGAGGGTGAGGGTTTCGCGAGAAACCCCGTGCCGTCACCGGACGGACGGTTACTGGCTCTGGTCGACCTAAGGCCGGGAAAACGAGAACTCAAGTTACTCGACCTCGAGAGCAGCGAGGTGCGAATCCTGGCGTCCGGAGGAGACTACTGGCAGTTGGCTTGGCACCCCGACGGGGGACGCCTCGCATATGCGGAGCGCCACAGGGCGCGTATCGTCGTCCTGGATCTGAACAGTGGTGAAGCGCACGAGATCGCAGAGGGCATAGAACAGACGTGGCTTTCGCGCCCGAGCTTCTCAGGCGATGGCCGGACACTCTGGTACACCAGTGGCGAGGTGCTCCACCGCATCTCGTTGACCGAACGAGCCGCCACGGATCCAGTTATTCAGCTGGCAGACCCGTCGGCTACGGACTCGCCGGTCTCAACCTGGGTGGGCGACGCATTGATCTCACCCGACGAGCGATGGCTGGCTTTTCGTCGCGGTGCGGAGATCTGGGTGGTCGGGTTCGACGCTCCACCCATCGAAGCGCAACACGCCCGTCGGCTCAGTCCGAGGGGCGGCCATGCCTTTGACTTCGCACCCGACGGCTCCGCCGTGGTCTTTGCCGACGGGAGGGAAGTCTGGCGACAGCCACTGAAGTCTGGCGAGCCAGAGAGGATTGTGCTCCAGGTGGAGGTCAAGCGCCAGACGCCACCGCCCGTGCTCCTACGCCACGTGCGAGTCCTCGACTTCACCGCCGGGGAATTCAGCCCTGAGACTTCCATGTTCGTCGGGGCCGGACGGATCCGCTGGATCGGTTCCGAATCCGGGCACGTCATTCCCGAAGCGACGGTAATCCTCAACGCCGCTGGCCGGTTCGCCATACCCGGCCTCTTCGACTTCCACGTACACGAGCGGGGAAATTATCAGGCTCCGGGCAATCTTGCCTACGGTGTCACTTCTGTGCGGGACGTGGGCACCACCCCACTCATGTGGCTCAACGCCTTTGACGATTGGTCCGACGCGGGTGGTGCACCGATTCCACGTTGCTTTCACGCGGGAGAGATGGTCTACGGGCCTCCGGAGATCCTCCTAACCGAAGACGATGCCCGGGCGACCGTCCGCCGGGATGAAGCGGGCGGTGCGAGTCTGATAAAGGCGTACTCAACTCTCCCATGGTCGATCCACCGGGCTGTGGCTGAGGAAGCTCGCTTACTGCGACTGCCGATTGCGGCACACGGTACGACTGTTAAGGAAGTGACGAAGGGGGTGACGCTGGGCTACGCCACCTTGGAGCATGCTGGTTTCCGTCACTATGACGATGTGCTACAGATGCTGGCGGAAGCGGGCACGCGCTGGGACCCCACAGTAGGCAACGACGTGGGCAATCAGCTGCTGCTCGCGGCCGAGCCCGAAAGAATCGAGAGCGAGAAGTTCCGCGCATTTGCCTCGAGATCGCGAGTCGAGGAGGAGCTCGCCCACGGGGACACTGCTTGGAAGGCTCGAGTATACCCTGAGATCTATGCGCAGCAGATTGCGGGCCTTCAGGCGGCGTACGCAAGGGGAGTCAAGCTCCACGCGGGCACGGATCAGCCGACGCACCATGCTTTCCCCGGCGTATCGCTCCACTGGGAGCTAGAGCATCTGGAGCGGGCTGGGATTCCGCCCATTGAGATACTGAGGATTGCCGCTCAGGAAGCAGCTGATGCGGTGGGAGCGGGAGAGGACCTTGGTTCGCTGGAGCCGGGCAAAGTGGCTGACCTCATCCTCCTCAACTCCAACCCCCTGGAGAGCATTAAGAACACCCAGACCATCTGGCGCGTGATCAAGGG
>JBDGYO010000254.1:0-6757 GCA_039584015.1 Gemmatimonadota bacterium
CGACTGGCCTTCCGTCGTGATCCGGATGCGGGAACACAGTGCCCAGATGCTGCGGCGCTCGCCGACGCAGTTCGAGGTGCAGGAGATCATTCTCTATCTCGAGCGGGCATCGCGAGTCGGCTCGTAACCGTCCGTCGGTGCACCGCGCGAAGAGAGGCGCGACCTTGGGTCGCGCCTCTCGTGTTTTCGGCATTGCGGGAGAGCTACCAGTCGGCGGCCACGCGCTTCGCCTCTCGTAAGGTGTTGGCGTGGATTTCGACCGTGTCATCCTGGTGCTGGGCGTATCCGCCGGCCAGGGTCACCACGGTGGGCACCCTCGCCTCGCGCAGGGCGTCGAGCACGATGGCGTCCCGGCGCTGCAGCCCTTCAATCGTCAGCCGGAGGCCGCCCAACTGGTCCTGCGCATAGGGGTCGGCGCCAGCGAGGTAGAACGCAAGCTCGGGCTGGTGCGCGTCCAGGATCCGGGGCACGTGGTGCTCCAGGGCGGTGTGGTACTCGGCGTCGTCGGTTCCATCCTCCAGGCCGAGGTCCAGGTCGCCGGGCGGCTTCCAGGCAGGGTAGTTGTGCTCCTGGTGCATCGAGAACGTGAAGACGTCCGGCTCCTGCGAGAAGATGGCCGCGGTGCCGTTGCCGTGGTGCACGTCCAGGTCGATCACTACGGCGCTCTCGATGGCGCCGTCGCGTCTCAGCGCCTGGATCGCGATGGCGACGTCGTTGATGAGGCAGAAGCCCTCCCCGTGGTCCGGGAAGGCGTGGTGGAATCCGCCGCCCAGGTGGAACGCCAATCCGTGCTCCAACGCCAGGCGACCCGCCAGTATGGACCCGCCGGCGCAGAGCCACATGGCATCCCGTAACTCGACGGAGAACGGCACCTCGAGCAGGAGCTGCTCGGTTACCGACAACGTTCCCGCCGTCAGCTTGCCGACGTACTCCGGTGTGTGGACGAGTCCGACGTCGTCATCGGTGGCGGGCTCCGGGCGGACCAGGTCGCCCTGACCGATCGTGCCGTCCGCGATGAGTCGGTCCCGCACGAGCCGGTACTTCAGGGTCGGAAAGACGTGCGGGCCGATATCGACCTCGTAGGCCTCGTGGTGGACGACGGTGAGGTCGGCCATCGCGGTCTACAGGTCGGGCAGCGTGTGCGTCCGTCCCTGGTTCTGCTCCACCAGCCAGTCGTACAGCGGTTGGAAGTACTCGACCATGGCCTGCGCATCGAGCTCGCTGCCCGTGGTCTCCTGTAGCACCTCCTGCCATGGGCGGCTGGAGCCCGGAGCCATGAGGTTCTGCAGGAACTCGCCCACGCCCTCGCTGCCGAAGTAGTCGGTGTCGTACGGTGACTGCTCCAGGATCTCGGTCGCGATGTGCTGGTGCATCTGGAACAGCAGTGCCTCGGCCAGCGCGTAGTCGTAGTATTGCGCCGCATCGTCGGTGATGTGCGTCTTGCTCAGCGCGTCGGCGTACTCCTCGCCGCGGCGTGTGGGCGGCACAATGCCCTGGTAGCGGCGCACCAGATCCCACCAGGTGGCGTTCAGCGACTCGGCGGGAAGCGAGTCCGCGTAGAGCGCCCGCTCGAATCGCGTCATCACCCCGGCGCCCCAAGGAACCATCAGGACGTGGTTGAGGGCCTCCTGCAGCAGCTTTGCGATCTCGTCCACCTCGGCGGCTTCGTCTGCCAGGCCGCGGTTCACGAGAAAGCGGCGCTGCGTGGCGGCCAGCCCGATCATGCTGCCGATCGCCTCGTGGTACGCGCGGTTGGCTCCACCCCGCAGCACGAGCGGCACGTCGGGGTTGCTGTAGGCCATGAAGTAGTAGACGTGCCCCAGCTCGTGATGCACCGTCTCGTACCAGTACGGGTTCGGCACCACGCTCATCAGCGAGCGCACGTCGGTGTCGCGGTCGAGGTGCCACGCCGAGGCGTGCGTGTTCTTCTTGTGGTCGGCATCGGGAGCCAGCGGGTAGAGCGACGAGCGCTCCCAGAACGTCTCGGGGAGCTCGTCAAACCCCAGGCTCACGTAGAACGCCTCACCCTGCTGCATCACCCACTCGGCGCTGTGGGTGCCGACCGCGGAGTCTGCGTTGATGCCCTCCACCGCAATCAGCGCGCTCCAGTCCTGGCCCCACCGGTTCGGTAGCCAGTGCGCCGGCAGCAGTTGCGGTACCTCCGCACCGTACCGCTCGGCCAGCTCGTAGCGCGCCCACGTGTGAAGCTCGCGGTACAGCGGCCGCACTTGCTGCACCAGGTTGTCGCACAGGCGGATCATCTCATCGGTGGTCATCCCGTAGTCGGACACCTGGTAGGTGAAGAAATCGCTGTATCCCAGCGCCTGGACGGTCTGATTCCGCAGGTCGCGCAGCTCGAGCGCGCCCGGCTTCAGCACCGGCCCCACCTCCTTCGAGGCTTGCCACACCGCCAGCCGCTCCGACAGGTCGCACTTGGTCGGTCTCGACCGCAATGCGTCGCAGCACGACATCGGGGATCGTCATCGGTCCCTCGGCAGCCGCGGAAAGCATCTTCTCGAGCTGGCGCTCCTGCAGGTCGCTCAGCCGGCCGCGCTGGGAGAGGTAAGCCCGGATCGTGTCGATGTTCTCGACACTCCCGGCGAAACGCATCATCGCCTCCCGCGCGTCGCGCGTGCGAGCGGCGTTGGTCGGATCGCCTTCCACGATGCGGGTGTTGGATGCCCACTCCGCCTCGGCCCACTCGTAGTACAGCCCCTGACCCTCGATCTCGTACGCCGCGAGGTAGGCGTCGGCCTCGCTGCGGAATTCCGTGTCGACGCAGGCCGCTGCCAGCAGCGCTCCGAGCAACAGTCCGGCGATGCTCACGCTTCTCATGATGGTCGCCCCCTTGGGATGCCGAGATGTGTAACGGGGGTAAATATCTGTGTGGGGCCCGCGCCGCGTAAGGGAGCCGGCGGGTTCCACGCCGTCACAGGCGCGGTCTCACGCGCGCCCGGTGCCGTCAGCCTTACCCGTATCGCCAGGTCTCGCCCGGCTTCAGCTCCTTCACCTCCATCCCCTTGGGCGTGAACCCCTTCGCGTCCTGTCGGATGATGGGGAACGTCCCGTAGTGCATGGGGACGGCTACCTTGGGCTTGATCAACTCGGCGGCCATCGTGGCCAGCTCGGGACCCATGGTGAAGCGGTCACCCACCGGGACCAGCGCGATGTCCGGCTTGTAGAACTCGCCCAGCAGCTTCATGTCGCCGAATATGGTGGTGTCACCCAGGTGGTAGACGGTGACCCCTCCCATGTGCACCATCGCGCCGCACGGCATGCCCAGGTAGCGGCAGTTGTAGGACGAGGAATGGAACGCCTGCGTGAAGGCGACCCAGCCCCAGTCGGCCTCGATCTTCCCGCCGGGGTTGCCCGGCTCGGCCGTGACCCCTTGCTCCGTCATGTACTCGTAGATCTCGAAGGCGCCGAACACCGTGGCGTCGTTCGCCTTCGCGATGGTGACGGTATCGCCCAGGTGGTCCCCGTGGCCGTGCGTCAGCACGACGGCCTGGCACCGCACGTCGTTCGGCTTGGTGACGGCAACGGGGTTGCCGGTGAGGAAGGGGTCGATGGCGACGGTCGTAGTCCCGTCGCTCAGCAGGAAGCCGGAGTGTCCCAGGAACGTGACGTCAATACCCATGAGCTTGCACCTCCTCCCAACCCAATGACCTCGTAGGCGACGGCGCAGTGCCGTCTCCTTGATCCTAATCGGGGTGCGCGGTGCGGCTAGACCCATGGACAGTGGGTTCGGCCTATGTTCGGGTTCCGAAGTCCACCCCGACTGCCGTTCGAAGCGCTGCTGCCAGCCGCGTAATCGAGGCGGTTCGACCGAGAAATCCCTAACGGTCGGAAGACTTTGCGTAATTACCTTTGCCATCACAATTTAGGCCGACCCTACGTGAGTGTAGCCCGAATAACCGCATGACAGTCCTGCTCGTTATCTCAGTACTGCTGCTGCTGGGCGCCGCCTGTTGGGCGGTCGTGCTGGCGGTGCGTCCGGTGGACCGGCGGTTTCGACTCGTCGCCGGCGCGATCGTGCTGGTCTCTGCTCTGCAGCTGCTCTCTCTAATTGCAGAGGGGCTCAACGCCGCTCCCGGGCAGCAACACTCGCACGCCACCGATCTCGCGATGGCGGCGGCCTTGCTGCTCACCGTGTACGTGGTCGACCGGGCGATCGCGCGCCACAAGCGGGTACAGCAGGACATCGCGAGCGAGCGCTCCCGCATCAGCTTCGAGATCACTCGCTTGGAGAAGACGGTCGAGACCACGCAGATCGGTGTGTGTGTCACGGATCTCGGCGGTCACATCGTCTACGTGAATCCGGCCGAGGCGGAGATGCACGGGTGGACGGTCGAGGACCTGACGGGCCAGGATGTCGGCGTGCTCGCGCCGGGGGAGCTGCGCGAGCCCATGTCCCGTCCCGAGATAGCCAAGATGAGCAGTTGGCGCCGCGAGTCGGTCAACCTGCGAAAGGACGGCACCACCTTCCCGGTGCACCTCATGTCGGACGTGGTCCACGACGCCGACGGCAATCCGGTCAACGTGGTGACGACCTGTGAGAACATCTCGGCGCGCAGGGAAGCCGAGCAGGCGCTGCGGGAGAGCGAAGAGCGCTACGCGCTGTCCGCCCGAGGGGCGAACGACGGGTTGTGGGATTGGAACATCGATACGGGCGAAGTCTACTTCTCGGAGCGGTGGAAGGCGATCCTGGGCTACTCCGAAGAGGAGATCGAGTCCAACATCGATGCCTGGCTCGACCGCGTGCACCCGGAGGACCTGGAGCGGGTGAAGGGCGAACTCGATACCCACATGATCGGGCACTCGGTGCACTACGAGAACGAGCACCGGGTGCGGCACTGGGACCGGACCTATCGCTGGGTGTTGGTGCGCGCCGTGGCCGTGCGGGACGAGGAGGGAAGGCCCCACCGCATGGCCGGCTCGCTCACCGACATCACCCCGCGCAAGCAGGTGGAGGAACAGCTCGCCAAGGACGCGCTGTACGACCCGCTCACTGGGCTTCCCAACCGTGCGTTCTTCAGCAACATCCTGCAGCGCTCCTCGCGGCGCGCGCGCCGCCGCCGCGGCTACCAGTTCGCGGTGCTGTTCCTCGACGTCGACCGCTTCAAAGTCGTCAACGACAGCCTGGGCCACGACGTGGGCGACGAGTTGCTCATCGGCTTTTCCGAGCGGTTGGAGCGCTGCCTGCGACCGGGCGACGTCGTGGCACGGCTCGCCGGCGACGAGTTCTGCATTCTGCTGGACGACATCAAGGAGACGAGCGATCCGACCCGGGTCGCCGAGCGTATCCAGGAGGAGCTGAAGGCGCCGTTCCTGCTCGGCAAGCACGAGCTGTATGCCACCGTGAGTATCGGGATCGCCTCGAGCGGCAGCAGTGCGGACGGGCCGGAGAACCTGATGCGTGATGCCGACACGGCTATGTACCGCGCCAAGGCGCGGGGCCGGGCCCGCTTCGAGATCTTCGACAAGGAGATGCACGCTCGGGCCATGGCGGTGCTCGAGTTGGAGAACGACCTGCGCGTGGCGCTGGAAAAGGACCAGTTCATTCTCGAGTACCAGCCGGTCATGTCCCTGGACGGGGACCGGGTCTCGGGCTTCGAGGCGTTGGTCCGGTGGAACCATCCGCAGCGGGGCTTGGTGCCGCCAGAGGAATTCGTGCCCATCGCCGAAGAGACTGGGCTCATCGTGCCGCTCGGCCTCTGGGTCCTGCGGACCGCGGTCAAGCAGATGACCGTTTGGCTCGAGCAGTTCCCGGAACACGCGGACCTCTTCGTGAGCGTGAACGTTGCCGAGAAGCAGCTGCAACAGCCCGACTTCGTCGAGCGGGTCGCCCAGACACTGCGAGAGAACGGGCTCGAGGCGCACCGACTCAAGGTGGAGATCGCCGAGACCGTATTGATGGAAGATCCCGATTACTCCGAGGTGTTGGTGCAGAACCTGGCCGAGCTCGGCGTGCAGGTCCAGATCGATGATTTTGGCACGGGCTACTCATCGCTGTCGTACCTCAACCGTTTCAACATCGACACGCTCAAGATCGACCGCTCCTTCGTGAGCCGTGTCAGCCTCACCGGCGAGAAGTCGGTGGTGGTCCAGGCCATCATCAAGCTGGCGCGGGATCTGGGCATCCGGGTCATCGCCGAGGGAGTAGAGACCGAGGAGCAGTCGGAGCACCTCAAGCTGCTGCGTTGCGAGGAGGGGCAGGGCTTCCTCTACTCGAAGCCGGTGAACGGTACGGATGCCGCGCAGATCTTGGAGCAGCAGGCCGCCAAGAAGTAGACTCCGTGCGACCATACGACGTCCTGACCTTCGACTGTTACGGCACGCTGATCGACTGGGAGAGCGGGATCAGCGAGTCGATCGCCGCCGCGGCCCGTGCGGACGGCATCGAGACCGACCGCGAGCAAGCACATCCTCGCGACTCACGCCGAGGTGGAGCCGCAGATCCAGTCCGACACGTACCGCTCCTACCGCGAGGTCCTCGCTGAGGTCGCGTTGGCCGTCGCGCGGCGACTGGAGTGGCCCCTCGAGCCCGAACGGGCACGCTTTCTTCCCGACGGCCTACCCGGATGGCGGGTGTTTCCCGACACCAACCGGGCACTGCAACGCCTGAAGCAGCAGGGCTACCAGCTGGGCATCCTGTCCAATGTCGACGACGACCTGCTGGCCGGAACACGGCGGCAGTTCTCCGTCGGCTTCGATTTCCTGGTGACGGCCGAGCAGGTGCGCTCCTACAAGCCGGCCC
>JBDGYO010000255.1:0-4175 GCA_039584015.1 Gemmatimonadota bacterium
CATCCGCTTCTCGTTGCGCAGGATCACCTCCGGCGCCCGGTGCTGGATCAGCTTCTGGAGCCGGTTGTTCCGATTGATGACCCGCCGGTACAGATCGTTCAGGTCGCTCGTGGCAAATCGCCCGCCGTCCAGCGGAACGAGAGGCCGCAGGTCGGGCGGGATCACCGGGACCACGTCCAGGATCATCCACACCGGGTCGTTCCGCTCCCCCCCGGTATCACCCGAGGTGCGGAAAGCGTCCACGATCTTGAGCCGCTTGAGCATCTGCTTCTTGCGATGCTGGCTCGTCTCCGTGAGGATGCCGGCCCGCAGCTGCTCGGATACCTTGTCTACGTCCAGCTTGCCCAGGAGCTCGCGCACCGCCGGCGCGCCAATATCCGCCCGGAAGGCCTTGTCGCCCTCGGACCGTGCCTTGGCCCGGAGCTCGAGGTACTTCTCCTCATCGAGCAGCTCGTTCTCCTTCACCTCCTGCTCACCGGCCTCGATGACGACGTAGTTGGTGTAGTAGATCACCCGCTCGAGATCCTTCAGGGTCAGGTCGAGCAGGTTGCCCATCGGGCTCGGCAGCGTCTTGAAGAACCAGATGTGGGCGACCGGTACGGCCAGCTCGATGTGCCCCATCCGCTCGCGCCGCACCTTGGACAGCGTGACTTCGACGCCGCAGCGGTCACATACGACCCCGCGGTAGCGAATCCGCTTGTACTTCCCGCAGTGGCACTCCCAATCCTTGACGGGACCGAAGATGCGCTCGCAGAACAGCCCATCCTTCTCGGGCTTGAACGACCGGTAGTTGATGGTCTCGGGCTTGACCACCTCGCCCCACGACCACCAGTATCGCTGCCCCTGGAGGGCGAGCCGCTCTCGCTCCTTAGAGTCCCGCGGACCGCGGATCTCCTCGGCGCTCGCGATGCGAATCCGGATGAAATCGAAACTGGTGCCGCGCGCCTCGCGGGCGCTACGAAAATCGATCATCGCCTACTCCTCGCCGTCCTCGGTGACACCGAGCTCGACCTTGAGGCCGAGCGCCTGGAGCTCCTTCACGAGCACATTGAACGACTCGGGCGTCCCAGGTTCCGGCAGGTTTTGACCCTTCACGATGGCCTCATACACCCGGCTGCGGCCGTTCACATCGTCCGACTTGACAGTCAGCATCTCCTGCAAGGTGTGAGCGGCGCCGTAGGCCTCGAGCGCCCACACCTCCATCTCGCCGAAGCGCTGGCCGCCAAACTGTGCCTTGCCGGCGAGCGGCTGCTGCGTCACCAGGCTGTACGGCCCGATGGAACGCGCGTGGATCTTGTCGTCCACGAGGTGGGAGAGCTTCATCATGTAGATGGATCCGACGGTCACCTCCGACGAGAACCACTCGCCGGTCCGTCCGTCCCGTAAGCGGGATTTCCCAGTCGGCGTGAAGCCCGCCAGCCGAAGCAGCTCATCGGCGGCCGCCTCGACATCCGCCCCGCTCTTGGGGCCGAGCAGCTTCGCCGCGGCCGGGAGGCCCGTCGCCGCGAGGCGTGCCCCCGCGTCCAGGTCCATCAGCTTCTGCGCCCCCTTCAGGCCGGTCTTGAGCGAGCTCTTCTCGGCCTTGGTGAGCTCGTCACCACCCTCCTCGATGCGGACTTCGTGGTACTCCTTCTGCAGGTCCGCCTCCTCCGTGGCGCGCTCGGCAATCTCCTTGGCGGCGCGCTCCAGGAAGTCGCGCAGCCCGTGGAACAGGTCGCGCGTGCTCTGGGAGAGCGCCCGACTGGCGAGCAGATCGAGTCGCACACTCGAGAGGTCCGGCCGATCGCCGTTCTCCGCCGGGAGGTGGCGCAGGTCGGCGAGCAGGGTCCGCACCTCGTCGGCGCCCAGCTGCGGTGGGCGAGCCGAGAGCCGCAGGGCGCCGGCCGCCCAATGCAATCCGGCGACCCGCAGCAACAGCCCGACCTCGGTTTCGTTCGCACCCTGGAACACGGGGGTCTCAGCGCGGAAGCCGAGGACTTCGGCGCACCATCCGAGGTGCGTCTCCAGGATCTGCCCCACGTTCATGCGGCTGGGCACGCCCAACGGGTTCAGCACGATGTCCACCGGCGAACCATTAGGAAGGAACGGCATGTCCTCCTCCGGCACGATCCGGGCGATGATGCCCTTGTTCCCGTGCCGGCCGGCCATCTTGTCACCCACCGAGATCTTGCGCTTCTCGGCCAGGTAGACCTTGACCAGCTGGATGACCCCGGGCGGCAGCTCGTCGGGCTGGAGGATCTTGTCGATCTGATCCTCGGCCTTCTCCTCGACCTTGGCGCGCTCGCGGTTCGCTGCGTCGATCGCCGCCCGGACGCGCTCGTTGGCGGTCTTGGACTTGACCCGCAGGGTCTTGAGGTCGACGCCGGCGAGGTTCACGTCCTCCAGCACCGGCCTACTGAGCTTGGTGCCCTCCGACAGATACTCCTCGACGGTGCCGCTCTTCAGCATGACGGCGACGTCCTGTCCCTGGAGCAGCTCCACCAGCTCCTCGAAGAGCGCGGCGCTGATGCGCGCCTTCTCCTCGTTCTCCAGGCTCCGCACATCGCCAATCCGCTCGCCGCGGTCCTTCTCCACAACCTGATCTTCGACCCGCGAGAAGATCTTCACGTCGATGACCGTGCCCTCCATCCCCGGCGGTACCTTAAGCGACGAGTCCTTCACGTCCTTGGCCTTCTCGCCGAAGATGGCCGTGAGGAGCTTCTCCTCCGGCGACAGCTCCGTCTCACCCTTGGGGGTGATCTTCCCGACCAGGATGTCGCCCGGCGTGACAGCCGCACCGATCCGAATGATGCCACGCTCGTCCAGATCGACCAGCGCCTCTTCGGAGACGTTGGGGATCTCGCGCGTGATCTCCTCCTGACCGCGCTTCGTGTCGCGAACGTGCAGCTCCAGCTCCTGGATGTGGATCGACGAATACGTGTCGTCCTTCACCAGGCGCTCCGAGATGACGATCGCGTCCTCGAAGTTGTGCCCATACCACGGCATGAAAGCCACCATCACGTTGGCGCCAAGCGCGAGGCTGCCACCGTCGGTCCCGGCACCGTCACCGATGATCTGCGTCGGCTCCACCGTCTCGCCGACCTCCACCAGCGGACGCTGGTTGATGGCAGTGTCCTGGTTGGTGCGCCAGAACTTCTTCAGCCGATAGCGGTCGTGCTGTAGCAGCCGCCCCAATGGCGTTCCTTCCTTGGCCTGGCCCGGACGACCCGTGTCGATGATGACCTCATCGGCGGTCACCTTGCTGACCACGCCGCCACGGCGGGCCACCACAACGGCTCCGGAATCCAGGGCCACCTTCTGCTCCAGCCCCGTGCCCACGAGCGGGACCCGCGGGAAGAGCAACGGCACCGCCTGGCGCTGCATATTGCTTCCCATCAGCGCGCGGTTGGCGTCGTCGTGCTCGAGGAACGGAATCAGCGCCGCGGCGATGGAGACGAGCTGCTCCGGCGCCACGTCCATGAAGTCGATGCGCTGCGGCGTCAGCATCGGGTAGTCGTCCCGTTTACGGCACAGGGCGACCTCGTTGACGAACTTCCCGGCCTCGTCCAGCGGGGCGTTCGCCTGCGCCACCGCGTACTCCTCCTCCTCGGAGGCCGAGAGCCACCGAATGTCGTGCGAGACCAGCCCGTGCCCCACCTTCCGGTACGGGGTCTCGATGAAGCCCAACTCGTTGACCTGGGCGTACGTCGAGAGACTCGTGATCAAGCCGATGTTGGGACCCTCGGGCGTCTCGATGGGACACATCCGCCCGTACTGGGAGTAGTGCACGTCCCGGACTTCGAATCCCGCACGCTCGCGCGTGAGGCCACCCGGTCCGAGGGCGCTGAGGCGGCGCTTGTGAGTGAGCTCCGCCAGCGGGTTGGTCTGATCCATGAACTGCGACAGCTGCGAGCTCCCGAAGAAGGCCTGGATCACCGCGCTGACGGTCCGGGCGTTCACCAGATCATCCAGCGTGATCTTCTCCGGGTCGTTGTTGATGCTCATTCGCTCCTTGATGAGCCGCGCCATCCGCGACAGCCCTACAGAGAACTGGTTGGCGATGAGCTCACCCACTGTCCGGACCCGCCGGTTGCCCAGGTGGTCGATGTCGTCCGTGTACCCGCGACCCTCGGAGAGCTCCAGCAGATAGCGCACGATGGCCACGAAGTCCTCGCGCGTGAGGACCGTGTGCTCGG
>JBDGYO010000017.1:0-16087 GCA_039584015.1 Gemmatimonadota bacterium
CTTCAGCCTCATGCTGGAAGGGATCTCCTACATGATCGGCGCGGAAATCCCCGGCGTGTTCATCAACGTGATGCGCGGGGGACCGGGCCTGGGCAACATCGGACCCGAGCAGGGGGACATCAAGCTCGTGTGCCGCGGGTTGGGACACGGCAATACGCACGCGCTGGTCCTCGCTCCCTCCAATCCGCAGGAGATGTTGGATCTCACCATGCAGGCGTTCAACCTCGCCTTCGAGTACCGCAATCCCGTGATCGTGGTCGGTGACGGTTACCTCGGACAGGTGACCGGCCGGGTCACCCTTCCCGAGTATCTGGTACGGCCGGGCCTCCCCTCATGGGCCGTGTACGGCGACGCGGCGCACCGGGGCAACCTGCACACGTCGATCTGGCTGAACGAGCCGGAACTCGAGGCACACAACGTCCATCTCAACGACAAGTATCGGCGCATGACGGAGCGGGAGCAGCGCTGGGAGAGCTTTCAGTGTGATGACGCGGAGTGGCTCGTCGTGGCCTGCAACACCCCCGCCCGCATGGCCAAGGGCTCGGTACAGGCGCTGCGCGAGCGGGGCCTCAAGATCGGCCTGTTCCGACCCGTCACCCTGTGGCCCTTCCCGATCGACGCGTTGCTGCCGTTGCTCGAAGGCAAGCGCGGCCTGATCGTGGTGGAGGCCGGCGCCGGCCAGCTGGAAGACGAAGTCCGGCTGGCGCTGAGCCACGCCGGCGTCACCTCCCCTCCCACGATTCACCGAGTGCAGCACTTCGGCGGGGTGCTTCCCCAACAGCGAGAGATTGTCGACCACATCGCCGCCCTCGCGGAGGTGGATCATGGATAGCGTGTTCTACGGACGCTTCGAGCGCCACGCCGAGGACGGACTCAAGGGTCTCACCACGCACTACTGCCCGGGATGCGGCCACGGTCTGATCCACAAGTACCTCGCCGAGTCGCTCGACGAGCTGGGTGTACAGGATCGCACGGTTGCCATCTCACCGGTGGGGTGCGCGGTCTTCATGTACTACTACCTCGACGTGGGGAATGCGCAGGCCGCGCACGGCCGGGCGCCGGCCGTGGGGCTGGGCCACAAGGTGGCGAACCCCGACTCGATCGTGGTGAGCTACCAGGGCGACGGCGACCTGGCCTCCATCGGTCTCGCCGAGATCATGCAGGCAACGTCGATGGGTCTGCCCATGACCTTCATCTTCGTGAACAACGCCATCTACGGTATGACCGGCGGGCAGATGGCCCCGACCACGCTGCGGAACCAGCGGACCACCACGACACCCACGGGACGAGGCCGAATCACGGGCGAGCCGATGCGCATGGCCGAGACGGTGGCGCAGATGGACGCTCCGATCTACGTGGAGCGCGTCGCCCTGTACGACAACAAGCAGCGCACCCGGGCCAAGAAGGCCATCAAGAAGGCGCTGCGGCTGCAGGTCGAGAACCGGGGCCTGTCGTTCGTGGAGGTGCTGTCGGAGTGCCCCGTCCACCTGCACGTGACGCCGCTCGAAGCGGAGCAATGGGTGAAGGAGAAGATGACGCCGGTGTTCCCACTTGGCGTGAAGAAGGACGAAGACGTGGAGCCCTGGTTCGACCCGGGCACACCCAGCTTCGATCCGGACGAGATCGCGCGCACGATCGGCGGTGCGGCGGAGCCGCCCGAGCGCTTCGGCGAGGGGTTCCCGTCCCACGTTCACGAGGACGACATCGCGATCAAGTTTGCGGGCGCCGGCGGCGACGGCGCGCAGACGATCGCGGCGCTCACGGTGCGCACTGCCATCAACGAAGGCTTCGACGCGACCCACATTCCGAGCTACGGTCCG
Source organism: Gemmatimonadota bacterium (assembly GCA_039584015.1). Taxonomy (GTDB): domain Bacteria; phylum Gemmatimonadota; class Gemmatimonadetes; order Gemmatimonadales; family GWC2-71-9; genus WVYX01. The sequence continues at coordinate 1,821 of JBDGYO010000017.1, forward strand.
GAGTCCCGCGGCGGGACCTCTTATGCCGACGTGCACGTCGCCACTCAGGAAGTGTTATCGCCGGCGTCACCCTCGCCGCACGTGCTCGTGGCGTTCAACCCGCCCAGCCTCGAGAAGTTCGGACCGCTCGTTGAGCCCGGCGGGATCGTGATCTACGACAGCTCGATCGTGCCACAGCCCCCGGAGCTGGACTCGAGCGTCCAGATGACGGGGATTCCCTGCACGCAGATCGCGGCGCAACTCGGCAAGACTATGGTGAAGAACGTGGTGGCGCTGGGCGCACTCCAGGCAGCCACCGAGCTGTTCCCGAGGGAGAGCTTCGTGACCACCATGCGCGACGCCCTGAAGAAGGACTGTGCGCTGCTCGAGCTGAACGAGGCTGCGTTCGATTACGGCGTCGAGGCGTACCGGGAAGCGAGGTCCGCAGCTACGGCGTGAGGAGCACCTTCACCGCGCCGCTCCGGCGCCGATGGCGGGCGGCACCAAGGGCGCGGCGGTATTGGTGCAGGGGGTAGGTGTGGGTAACCAGATCGGCCACGCGTGCGTCGGTGGCCAGCAGCAAACGTTGCGTCAATTCGAAGGTGTGGAGCGTTTCACCCTCCCACCGCTCCCGTCCATACCCCAGCACTCCCTGAATCGCCACTTCGCGCGCCCACACCATCGTGAGGTCCAGCTTGCGTGCCCCCGCACAGCCGAGCAGCACCAGCCGTCCCCGCGGGGCCGCGAAGCGCAGGGCCTGGTCGAGGGTCTGGCGGTTCCCGACACAGTCGTAGATCAGGGAAAAGCCGCCTCCGGCATACACCTCCGGCCCCACCGGCGGCCGATAGGCCGCCGCGCCCGTCCGAAGCATCGCACTTCTCGCACTGTCTCCCGGCCTCACCGTCACCGTAGCACCGAGCCGGTCGGCGAGGTCGCGCTCGTGGGACCGTTTCGCCTGGGCCACGATGTCCCCGTCGAATCCCAGCGCACGGAGCGCCCAAATCGTGGCGAAGGCGATGGGGCCGCTCCCGATCACCAGCACGCGATCCGCCGCGTCGGTGAGCGTTTGCAGCACCGCATGTACCGCAACCGACAGCGGCTCCATCAGGACCGCGGTGCGGTCGTCCAGCGCCTCGTCGATCGCGTAGACCTGCGACTCGTGCGCGATGATCCGCTCGCCCCACCCACCGGGGAGATCGCGGTGGTACCCCAGCGAGAGCCCACGCGCCAACGCCCGGCCGCCGACCTGCACGTGACCGGCCTCGCCACCACGGGCGCACGCGCCGGGAACGCCGGCGGCACACGACGCGCACAGCTCGTCGGCGGGAAATCCTCGCACCGTGCAGGACACGATGGGGTCGATGACGACGCGTTGTCCCGTCCGCACGCGCGTAACCCCCGAGCCGATGTCGGTAACCCGCGCCAGGACTTCGTGACCCAGCACGCACGGGAACGACGCGAACGGCTCCATCAGCGGGCTGGTATTGAAGGTGAGGCTCCCGACGTCAGTGCCGCAGATGCCACCGGCGATCACGTCGGCGGCGATCCAGCGATCGCCCGGGAGTTCGGGAGCCGGCACGTCCGACAGGCGCACGCCGCTGAGCCGGCCGAACACGGCACTATCGGTCACACTACCCAGCGCCAGGCCCAAGGCGTAACGAGGAATCGAGAAGTTGAACGTGACAGCTCGCATCAGCAGACTCCCGCGACCAGCGTGGCGCGGGCCCCAACTTCGGTCCCAACACCCGCGCTGGTCAAGTACCCGTGCGTGTGAGCATGTAAGGAGAGCGACACGATGATCATCGGAGTTCCCCGTGAGATCCATCGCCACGAGCATCGCGTGGCCCTCACTCCCTACGGCGCCAAGCAGCTCACGCGGCGCGGCCACACTGTGGTCGTGGAAAGGGCTGCTGGGCTCGAGGCGCTCTTCACCGACCGTGAATACGAGGAGGCAGGAGCGCAAATCGTCTACTCGAGCGAGGAAGCGTACAAGCGAGCGGACCTCGTCGCGCGCGTCGGGATCCTGTCGAGCGATGACCTCGACTACCTGAAGCCGGGATCGGTGATCGGGGCGTTCCACCACCTGACGGTGGCCTCCCGTTCCGTGATCGAGCGGCTGCAGGAGTTGAAGATGACCATCATCGGGTACGAGCTCATCGAGGATCCGCACGGTCGGCGCCCGCTCCTCACACCCTTCTCCGAGATGGCCGGCCAGATGGCAGTCTACACTGCAGCCCACTACCTGCAGAACGAGGGGGGCGGGCGCGGCATCCTCTTGGGAGTGGTTCCCGGCATCGCGCCGCCGACGATCATCATTCTGGGCGCGGGGACGGTGGGGCGCATGGCAGCTCGCCGCGCGCGCGCAATCGGCGCTCACGTGATCGTGCTGGATGACGACCTAGAGAAGCTGCGCACCCTCAACCGGGAACTGGGAGGCCAGATCGTCACGCAGGTAGCCACCCCGGAGCGACTGGAGAAATACACCGCGATCGCCGATGTCGTGATCGGCGCGATCCTCATTCCCGGGGCGCGGACGCCGTATCTGATCACCGAGGAGATGGTGAAGGCGATGCGCGCCGGCAGCGTGATCATCGATGTCTCGATCGACCAGGGCGGCTGCTCCGAAACGAGTCGCCCCACGACGCTGGACGATCCCACCTACATCGTGCATGACGTGGTGCACTACTGCGTCCCGAACATGACCGCCAACATCGCTCGCACGGCATCCCGAGCGCTCTCCGACGCCGTCGTCGCCCACCTCGGGGCGGTGCTTGAGCATGGCGTCGACCGCGCCTTACGGGAGGATCCCTGGCTCGCCGCCGGCGTCTACATGTACGAGGGCACGCCGGTGCACGAGGAGCTCGCCGCGGCCATGAAGGTCAGTGCCACGCCGCTCGACCAGCTGCTGGCGGGAGGGCGAGCGTCATGAACTGGCTCGACGACTACAAGTCCAAGCTGCAAGCCCCGGCCGAGGCCGTGGCACGCGTACAGAGCGGCGACCGCGTGTACTACGCGGGGAACGCAGCGATCCCGCAGGCGCTGGTGCGCGCACTGGCCGACCGGCGCGATGAGCTGCAAGACGTGCAGCTCAATCACGTGCTGCTGATCGGGGAGGATCCTCTATCGGCCCCCGGCATGGAGGGGCGCTTCCGGCACAACTCCCTGTTCGTGGGACCGGCCGATCGCGCGGCGGTGAACGACGGCCGCGCCGACTACGTACCGATCTTCCTGCATCAGATCCCCCGACTCTTCAAGGAGGGGATCGTGCCGCTCGACGTGACGATCGTTCAGACCTCTCCGCCCGACGAGCACGGCTTCATGAGTCTCGGCGTGGAGACACTGGCCTCGATAGCGGCGTGCCAAAAGGCCAAGACGGTTGTCGTACAGGTAAACGAGAAGATGCCGCGCGTGCTCGGCGATACGTTCCTGCACGTCAATCGCGTGGACTCGATCGTGGAGTACACCGAGCCGCTGCCGACGCTCACGCACAAGCCGGCCACCGATGTGGAGAAGGCCATCGCCGCCCACGTGCTCGACCTGATCACCCCCGGCGCCACATTGCAGATGGGCATCGGCGGGATACCCGACTCGGTGTTCGAGGCCTTGGAGGGTGACCTGGACCTGGGGATCCACACCGAGATGATCTCCGACGGGGGTATGCGCGCGATTCAGCGGGGCGTCGTGACCGGTGCGCGCAAGAACCTCCACCCGGGGAAGGTCGTCATCACGTTCGCGCTCGGAAGCGACGAGTTGTACGACTACCTGGACAATAACCCGTTCATCGAGGCCCACCCTGTCAGTCACGTGAACGACCCCGCGATCGTGAGTCAGAACGACAACATGGTCGCGGTGAATTCTGCCATCGAAGTCGATCTCACCGGCCAGATCTGCTCCGACTCGATCGGCCCGTTCATCTACTCGGGGTTCGGCGGCCAGGTTGACTTCATTCGCGGCGCGGCACACTCCAAGGGCGGGCGACCCATCATTGCCCTTCCCTCCACCGCCAAGGCCGGCAAGATGTCCCGCATCGTACCGTTCCTCAAGCAGGGTGCCGGGGTGGTTACCAGCCGCGCGGACGTCCACTACGTTGTTACCGAGCACGGCGTGGCGAATCTGTTCGGCAAGAACCTGCGTGAGCGCGCCGAGGCACTCATCGAGATCGCGGCGCCCGCGTTTCGCGAGGAGCTCGAACGCGCGGCGAAGGAGCGGAAGCTGCTGCCTTAGGGAGGGACATTGGAGCGAATCCTGGTCACCGGAGCCTTGGGACAGATCGGATCGGAGCTCGTGCCCGCGCTGCAGGAGCGCTACGGGGTCGAAAACGTCGTGGCGTCGGACATTCGCATGCCCCCCGGCGCGGCGCGCAACCACGACGGCCCCTTCCAGCACGTCGACTGCACCAACCAGGAACAGATCCGCGAGGCCGTACGGCGCCACGACATCGACACCATCTATCACCTGGCGGCCCTGCTGTCGGCCGTGGCCGAGGAGCGACCGCACGTGGCCTGGACCGTCAACATGGGCGGTATGTACCGGGTGCTCGAGGTGGCACGGGAGAATCGCTGCGCCGTGTTTGTGCCGAGCTCGATCGGCGCGTTCGGGCCAGGCACACCGGTGGACAACACGCCGCAGGACACGCTGCAGCGCCCGACCACGATGTACGGCGTCACCAAGGTGGCGGGCGAGCTGCTGTGCGACTACTACCACTCCCGCTTCGGCGTGGACGCCCGCGGCGTGCGCTATCCAGGGCTCATCTCACACGTGACGCCGCCGGGAGGCGGCACGACCGACTACGCCGTAGAGATCTTCTACGAAGCAGTCAAGCACCAACGGTATGCCTGCTTCCTCCAGGGGGATACGCGGCTCGACATGATGTACATGCCGGACGCGATCAAGGCAGCCATCGAGGTCATGGAAGCCGATCCCGGACAGCTGACGCACCGCAACGCGTTCAACGTCACGGCCATGAACTTCACGCCAGAGGAGCTCGCCGCGGCGATCAGCAATCACATGCCCGAGTTCACCCTGAGCTACACGGTGGACCCGGTGCGGCAGTCCATCGCCAATTCCTGGCCCAACTCGATCGACGACAGCGCCGCTCGGGAGGAGTGGGGCTGGACGCCGTCGTACAATCTCGAGGCGATGACGGCCGACATGCTCACGCAACTGGAGAAGAAGCTCGAGTCTCGATGAGCCGCATCCTGCTCCTGCTCACCGCATCCCTCTTGGGTATTCCGCTCGCCGCCCAGCAGGGGCAGGACCCCAGCCCACACAGCGACGCGCGGCTCGTGTCGGAGTTCGCGGCCATTCGGCCGGGCGAGGCATTCACGGTCGCGCTGCATCTCACGATGGACCCCGGGTGGCACAGCTACTGGCGCAACCCCGGCGACGCCGGCGGCGAGACCGTCATCGAGTGGACCCTGCCCAACGGGTTCACCGCCGGAGCGATCCAGTGGCCCCACCCCCACCGCATCGAGGCCCCGCCGCTGGGGAGCTACGGGTACGACGACGAGGTCCTGCTGCTGGTCGACGTGGTCCCGCCGCTTCAGCTCCAGGCCGGCAGAACGGTGACGCTCGAGGCACAAGTCGACTGGGTGGTGTGCGAAGAGATCTGCCTGCCGGCCGCCGCCGAGGTCAGCCTCGCACTTCCCGTGGCGGAGGGCGCCGCGCGACTCGATCCCGAGTGGGGACCGGCCGTGGCACGCACGAGAGCGCGGCTGCCGGTCGTGCTCGACGCCTGGGCGATCGAGGCGTGGCGCGTGCCGGACGGGTTCGTCCTGACGGTGACACCGCCCCGCGGCTGGGACGGGGCGTTCCGGGGCAGCTACTTCTTCTCCGGCGCCAGCGGCGTCGTTGCTCACGCGGCGCCCCAGCCGGTGACGCAGGACGGCGACACGTATCAGCTCTCCCTGGCACCCTCCGAGTACCTGCAGGGCTCACTCGCGCGACTCGAGGGCGTGCTGCTCGCCCCCGACGGCACCACCTGGGATGCCGAGCGCAATGTGCGGGCGATGGCAGTAGACGTCCCCGTGACCGAGCGCCCCATGGTGGCCGGTGCGCCGCTCACCCTCCTCACGGCGCTATTGTTCGCCTTCGTCGGCGGCATGTTGCTCAACCTCATGCCCTGCGTCTTCCCGGTCCTCTCGCTGAAGGTCCTCGGATTCGTGAGCCAGGGCGGGGCGGAGCGCAGCAGGGTGCGGGCGCACGGCATCGCCTTCGCGGCGGGGGTGATCGCGTCGTTCTGGCTCCTTGCGGGAGTGCTCCTCGCGCTGCGCGCCGGCGGGACGGCCCTGGGCTGGGGATTCCAGCTGCAATCGCCGGTCTTCGTCGCGCTCATGGCCGCGCTGTTCTTCCTGTTGGGGCTCAGCCTGTTCGGCGCATTCGACGTGGGAACCTCACTCACCCGCCTGGGCGGCATCCTCGGCGCGTCAGAGGGATACGGTGCGTCCGTCGCGAGTGGCGTGCTGGCAACCGTGGTGGCTACGCCGTGCATCGCACCGCTGATGGGCGTCGCGCTGGGCTTCGCGCTCACCCAGCCGCCCCTGCCGACCCTGCTCGTGTTTGGCACCCTGGGACTCGGCATGGCGACGCCCTATCTCGCCCTCTCGATGGCACCGGCACTGCTCCAGCGCCTGCCCCGCCCCGGTGCCTGGATGGTGACGCTGCGGCAGTTCCTGGCCTTCCCGCTATTCGCGACCTCTGTCTGGCTCGTCTGGGTCTTCGGACGGCAGACGGGCTTGGACGGGGCCACCGCGCTGCTGGCCGGCCTCACCCTGCTGGGCTTCGCCACCTGGGCCTGGTGGCGCTGGCGCGACGCGCCCAGAGGTGGCAGGCCCTTCGTGACTTCACGGGTGGTGGCCGGGGTGGCTCTGATCGCGGCGGCGGCGGTAACGGTGCGGGGGATGGGAGGGGAGGCAGCAGCAGCCGCGGATGACCTGTGGCAGCCCTACTCGGCCGCTGGCGTGGCCGAGCTGCGGGCGGCAGGGCGCCCAGTCTTCATCGACTTCACCGCCGCCTGGTGCCTCACCTGCAAGGTGAACGAGCGCGTGGTGCTTTCCACGACGGAAGCAAGAGAGGCGTTCCTCGAGCACGAGGTCGCCCTGTTCATGGCCGACTGGACCAAACGCGACCCCGAGATCACGCGCGCGCTCGAGAGCTTTGGGCGCAGCGGCGTTCCGCTCTACGTGCTCTACCCGGGAGGCACTCACGGAGGCGCCACGGTGCTCCCCGTGATCCTGACGAAGCAGATCCTGTTCGAAGCACTTGAGACAATTCCATCCGAGTGACCACAGAGGGAAAGGACGGAATCGTACGATGGTCAGACAACTCGTGAGTGCGGCACTGGTGGGCGTGGCGGCGGTGGCGCTATGGTGCGCGATGCCGGGCACTGCGCACGCTCAGGACGCCGCGTGGGAGATCGGCGAGGCAGCACCGACGTTCACGTTGCCCGACACCTACGGCGAGGACCACTCCCTGGCAGACTACCGGGGGAAGTGGGTCATCCTGGAGTGGCTCAACTACGAGTGCCCCTACGTGGGGAAGCACTACAGCAGCGACAACATGCAGCAACTCCAGCGGACCTATACGGAGCAAGGGATGGTGTGGCTCGCCATCGTGTCGTCCGCCCCCGGCAAGCAGGGATACCACGAACCGGAGGAGATGAACACGCTCTCCAACGAGAAGGGGAGCGCAGCGGATGCTGTGCTGCTGGATCCCGAGGGAGACGTGGGCCGACTGTATGGCGCGAAGACCACACCCCAGATGATCCTCATCGATCCTGAGGGCACCCTGCTCTACAACGGAGCCATCGACGATCGGCCCACGGCCCGACTGGCCGATATCGAGGGCGCACACAACTACCTCGTGGCCGCCGTCGACGAAGCGACGGCCGGCCAGGCCGTGAGCGTGGCAACCACGCAGCCATACGGGTGCTCGGTGAAGTACAAGAACTGACCGCCCTGCCACGCCGGGGAACGGGGAAGGGAGAAGGGTACTGCAATGATCGTCGTACCTCTCCGCCTTCCCTCTTCCCCTTTCCCTTCTCACCCGCTCGACGCAGTTCGCTCCCCTCGTTCCGCCACCGCCACGATCGCGATGCCCCCGCGCACGTTCTGACTCACGTGCACCCGCACAAAGCGGGGCTCGATGGCGAACATCACGTCGTCGGCGATCCGGCCCGCCAGCGTCTCGCAGAACGCACCCTCGTCACGGTAGGACCAGAGGTAGTACTTGAGCGACTTGGATTCGAGGCACCGCTCACCCGGGACGTACTCCACCGTCACCGTCCCGAAGTCGGGCTGCCCGGTGCGCGGACATATGGACGTGAACTCGGTCGCCTCCAGGGTAACGCGCTGGACGTCGGGCGCCGGAAATGCCTCCTGGCGGAGGACCTCACGTGCCTCCTCAGGGCTCTCCGGCCTGGGGAGCGGACCGGTGGGCGGGAACTCGCGGGATGGGCTCATGACTCTGTTGGCACGGCGACCCCGGCTTAGCTTTCTCGACATGACGCCCCAATCGCAACCCAGGGCCGTGGTACTGCTCAGCGGTGGGCTCGACTCGACGACGACCCTCGCCGTCGCCAGGGCGGAGGGCTACGAAGTATATGCCCTGACCGTGGAGTACGGCCAGCGCCACGCCGTCGAGCTCGAAGCGGCCAGCAGCGTCGCGGCGGCCCATGGGGTCGCCGATCACACAGTGCTGCACGTCGATCTCGCGCGCTTCGGCGGCTCGGCACTCACCACGGCTGCGCCCGTCCCCAAGGACCGCCCCAGCGACGGATCCGGAAGCGACGTACCGGTCACTTATGTCCCCGCCCGCAACACCGTGTTCCTCGCGCTCGCACTGGCGTGGGCGGAGACCCTCCAGACCGGACACATCTTCATCGGCGTCAACGCGCTCGACTACTCCGGCTACCCCGACTGTCGACCGGAGTACGTGGCGGCCTTCGAGCGGATGGCGAACCTGGCCACCAAGGCCGCGACCGAGGGCACCACCCCCGTCTCCATCCACACACCGCTCATCGGGCTCACCAAGAAGGAAATCATCCGACGAGGGCTCGACCTAGGTGTGGATTACGCGCTCACGGTGAGCTGCTACGACCCGTTGCCCACCGGCGAGGCGTGCGGTCGGTGCGATGCCTGCCGCCTGCGGCGCAAGGGGTTCGACGAAGCGGGAGTGCCCGATCCCGTGGTATATCACACCGGACCCACCGAACTGCGGCGATGAGCTACGCGGTCAACGAGATCTATTACACGCTCCAGGGGGAAGGCTTCCACACGGGGCGGCCCGCCGTCTTCTTGCGCTTCGCCGGATGCAACCTCTGGTCGGGCCACGAGAGAGACCGAGCCAACGCCATCTGTCCGTTCTGCGATACGGACTTCGTGGGAACCGACGGCCCCGGGGGCGCCACGTTCGAGAACGCAAGCGCATTGGCGGCGGCCGCGGCCAACCTATGGCCGGCCGGCGCAGCGGGCGTCCCCTTCGTAGTCTGCACCGGCGGGGAGCCGCTGCTGCAACTCGATGAACCCCTGGTGGCGCAGTTGCACGCGGCGGGGTTCGAGGTCGCCGTCGAGACCAACGGTACCCTCCCCGCTCCCGATGGAGTGGACTGGCTGACGGTGAGCCCCAAGGCGGCAGCCCCGCTGGAGTTGCGGTCAGGCGACGAACTCAAGCTGGTGTACCCACAGAAGGACGCAGGACCGGAACGATTCGGCCGGCTAGCCTTCCGCCACTTCTACCTGCAGCCGATGGACGGAGCCGAGCGAGAGCGCAACACACGGCTCACCGTACGCTACTGCCTCGATCACCCACAGTGGCGGCTCAGCCTGCAGACACAGAAGTATCTAGGAATTCCCTGAGTTCGTTCCAGGCTTCAGGATCACGCCTTGGTTGGTCTTGCCGTTCATGGTGATCACGAGCGGCTCGTCAAGACGCAGGTGGCGCACGGTGGGGCTCTCCTTCACGGCGGGCTGCGCAGCGAGCCACTCCCAGTCCACGAACCCCTCGCCCGCGTCCTGATTGACTGTGAAGTAGCCCACGTTGTTAGAGTTCAGGTTCTGGAAGAAGTGCGTTCCCTGCGACGGCGTGACGCGCAGGTCCTTGAACCCCGCCTCGACGATGGCCCGCACTCCCGAGATCTGATCCCAGGCAACCGGGATCCCGAGCCAGGGATCCAGTGAGCCCCACCGCCCCACACCGATCAACAGGTAGGGAACACCGCGCGCCTTGAGCTCACTATTGAGCTGGGCCACGTCGACCGCCGCCTCCTTGGTCGTTGAGCGGTCGAACCGGTGCTTGTCGATCACGACCACGTCGCGAATGTCGTCGATCCTGCCATGCCCCAGGACGCTGGGGCTCTCCACCACGAGATCCTCGCGACGCACCTCTCCCACCTCCAGCTCTTCGAACTCGCGCGTGAGCGCCAGCGGCCGCATCTGCAGAAAGCCGAATTCCTTGGGCTCGCCGCCGGTGGTGGAGAGGTTGACGGCGAACTCGATCTCGACCGGAGCGCTGGTGCCCTGTTCTCCCAGGTCGAGCAGGTAGTCCAGCACCTCCGCCAGCGGAAACAGATCGTGCTTCAGGACCGGTGCGAAACTCACGAGGCGCACACCGGCGCGAGAGATACCGTCGTACACTGCGTCGTTCTCGGGGGAGTAGGTCGAGCCGACCGCATGCAGGGTCCCGTCCCGCTCGGCGTGGTCCAGTCCAAGCTGCACCACGCGGTCGTCGTCGGGGTCGTGGACGCCCTCGGTCTCGGTCCCCAGGTCGAGGGCCCAGAACTCCCGCTGCGAGGAATTGAGGAACTCTTGCACCGAGGAGAATTGCAGCACGTGGCGCGGGTACCGGGGACAGAACCGCAGGCACTGCTCCCCCTCACCGACCGTGCGCCCGAGACCGAGGGCCACCGCGGCGATACCGTCCCGCGAGGTGAAGGGTGGTGTGGGGTAGAAGTTGTGGGACCGTGCCACGCCGGCGAACTCCGGGTAATACAGACCGCCGTGCTGCGCGCCCACCAGCTGCTGCACGATCACCGCCATCTTCTCCTCTTCCAGCCGGTAGGGCGTGGCATCGAGGTATGCCTTCGCGCGCGGCGAGAAGGTCGACGCGTACACCCGCTTGATGGCGATGATCAGCTGCGCCAACGCCGCGTCGGGATCGTCGCTGTTGTTGGGCAGCATGAACGTCTTGTAGATCCCGGCGAACGGCTGGTACTGGTTGTCTTCCAGCAGGCTCGAGGAGCGCACGGCCAACGGCTGCCTCCTGTGCTGCAGGAAGGCGGCGAGGTCCTTCTCGACCGACTCCGGGAACCGGGCGGCCAGAAACCGCCGCTGGATCTGCTTGTGGTCCTGCCGTTCGATCGCGAAGTCCCGCAGGCGATTCCGGTCCAGGAATTCATCGAAGATATCGGTGCCCAGCACCACGCACGGCGGCACGTTGATCCGGACCCCCGGGAAATGGGAGGTCGCGTCGTAGTCACGCAGCAGGTAGTTCACGAACGCCAGACCGCGGGCCTTGCCGCCCATCGAGCCGGAACCGATGCGCGTGAACGGGATCGTCCCGTCGAAGCGGGCCCGCTCGTAATCGACGACGATGCCCCGGCTCTGCTCCCGGCGATACACCTCCATCGCTCGAATGAGGTAGTGGCGCAGCTCCTCGACCCCCTCGAAGTCGGACAGCTGCCAGGGCCGGAGGTTCTCCGCCAACGCAAACTCGGTCCGGGTCTTGAGCCAGCGGGAGAAATGATTACGCGCGGCGTGGTAGGCGACGCTCTCGCCCGGAACGGTCCACAGCTTCTCGATCAGGCCCTCCAGATCGAGAGCACGGTCGACCTCGGTCCCGTCGGGCAGGCGGAACACGAAATCCCCGAACCCAAACCCGTCGGCCATGAAGTCGCGCAGCTGCTGCAGCAGCACCGGGGAGTCCTTGAGCAGGAACGAAGCGCCAGCCTGTCGTGCCAGTTTCTCGTTCTCGGGCCGGCCCGACTGGAGCATGATCGGGATATCGTGCCGCAGGCCCCGGACCTGGCGGGCGAGCTCGACGCCGGCGAGCGGATCGAGCTGCCCGTCGTGCGGGAACTCGATGTCGGTGATGAGCCCGAGAATCTCGTCCGGGTATTCGCTGATGAACCCCCACGCCTCCTCGTAGGTCTCGCACAACAGGACCTTCGGCCGCGCACGGATCCGCATGAGCTTGTGCGCCCGGTTCAGACCCTCCGGCATGAGGCTGTGGGCGTGCTGCATGAGCTCGGTGTAGATCACCGGGAGGAACGAAGAGTAGAACCGCGGCTTGTCCTCCACCACGACGATGGCCGGTACACCCGCCTGGCCAGTGTCGTGAGCGAGGTTGCGGCGATCCTCGATGTACTTGACGATGGCCAGCAGGATCCTGACGTCGCCCTGCCACAGGAAGATGCGCTCCAGCCCTGACGTGTCGTTGCTCGCCACGAAATCCTTGAGCTCGCGCGCATCGTAGGCCAACAGGACCACCGGGGTGTCCAGACCCGCCTCTCGCACCTTGCGGGCGAGGTCCAGCACATTCATGTCCCCGAGGTTGAGGCTCGAGATGATGAGATCGTGCCGGCGCTGGTCGCTGGCGAGCGCCAGCGCCCGCTCACCGGTCGAGACGTGCTCCAGTTCGGGCGTGTGCCGCAGGTTGAGATCGAGGAACTCGGTAAGGACCAACTCGCCGAGGTCGGCGTCCTCGGCCAGGATGAAGGAATCGTAGAGGCTCGACACCAGCAGGATGTTCTGGACATGATAGGACATCAACTGCTCGAACCGGCCTTGCCGGCTCCGGTAATCCCCCTGGGCTCGCTCTCCCGGACTCGAGGTGTGCATCGCCTCTCCCGGCAACGACAAGTGGCTGTGGGGAGGGTCTACCCCTCCCCACAGCCACATTCTACAAGAAAATGTCGCTTCGCGCCGGATCGGCGTCTCCGGCGACGAGCGAGAGCCCCCTAGACGACTCCCAGATCGAGCATCGCGTCGGCCACCTTCAGGTAGCCCGCGATGTTGGCACCGACCACGTAGTTCCCCTGCACGCCGAACCGGTCGGCAGTCTCCACGCACGCCTGGTGGATCGACTTCATGATCAGGCGCAGCCGGTCGTCGACCTCCCCACGGGTCCAGGAGTAGCGCATGCTGTTCTGCGCCATCTCGAGACCGGACACGGCAACGCCGCCGGCGTTCGCTGCCTTGCCGAGACCGTAGAGGATGCCCTTCTCCAGGAACAGCTCGACGCCCTCGGGAACGGTGGGCATATTGGCGCCCTCGGAGACCACGTAGACACCGTTCTTGAGCAGATTCTTGGTGTCCTGGAGGTTGATCTCGTTCTCCGTCGCCGACGGGAAGGCACACTCGGCCTTGTGATCCCACAGGGGATTGTGCCCCTTCTTGGCATCGTTCTTGGTGAACTTCGCACTCTTGAACTTCTCTGCGTACTCGTTGATCCGGCCGCGACGGACGTTCTTGAGGTCCATCACGAACGCGAGTTTCTCACCGTCGATCCCTTCGGGATCGTAGATGTAACCGGACGAGTCGGACAAGGTGACGGGCTTCCCACCCAGATCGAGCAGCTTCTCGCAGGTGTACTGGGCCACGTTGCCGCTGCCCGACACCAGACAGGTCTTGCCTTCGAGGGTCTCACCACGGGTCTCCAGCATCTCGGCCGCGAAGTACACGGCACCGTACCCGGTGGCCTCGGGCCGGATCAGCGAGCCGCCCCAGTTGATTCCCTTCCCGGTGAGCACACCGGTGAACTCGTTGCGGATCTTCTTGTACTGGCCAAACAGGAACCCGATCTCGCGGCCACCCACCCCGATGTCACCGGCGGGGACGTCCGTGTTCGGCCCGATGTGGCGCTGCAGCTCGGTCATGAAGCTCTGGCAGAACCGCATGACCTCCGCATCGCTCTTGCCCTTGGGGTCGAAGTCGGAACCACCCTTACCACCCCCCATGGGGAGTGTGGTGAGCGCGTTCTTGAAGACCTGCTCGAACGCCAGGAACTTCAGGATGCCGAGGTTGACCGAGGGGTGAAAGCGCAAGCCGCCCTTGTACGGGCCGATGGCGCTGTTCATCTCGATCCGAAACCCCCTGTTGATCTGGACTTCGCCCTGGTCGTTCACCCAGGGCACCCGGAACAGAATCACCCGCTCGGGCTCGATGATGCGCTCGAGGATATTGGCCGCCCGGTACTCGGGGTGCCGGTCGTACACCAATTGCACCGACTCGGCGACCTCGTGGACCGCCTGATGGAACTCGGGCTCCGCCGGGTTCTTTGCTTTGACGCTCGCC
>JBDGYO010000256.1:0-4154 GCA_039584015.1 Gemmatimonadota bacterium
GGCCTCGTCCAGTGGGTGTCGTGGTGGTCCGCTGGTTGCGCAGCGTGGTCGGGGCCATCTGTCCGCCGGTCATCCCGTAGATGGCGTTGTTCACGAAGATGAAGGTCATGGGCAGACCCATCGACGTCGCCTGCATGATCTCGGCGAGACCAATGGAGGCCAGGTCGCCGTCTCCCTGATAGCTCACCACGATCGAGTCGGGGTTCGCCACCTTGTGACCCAGTCCCACGGCCGGCGCTCGGCCGTGCGCGGCCTGGGAATTCCCCACGTCGAGGTAGTAGTACATGAAGACCGCGCACCCCACCGGCGAGATAGCGACGGTGCGGTCCTGCACGCCCAGCTCGTCAAGCGACTCGGCGAGGTACTTGTGAATCAGACCGTGGCCGCACCCGGGGCAGTAGTGCGTGGTGAGACCCTTGAGCCCGTCCTCGGCGTGGCGCTCGAAGCGTCCGTAGAACACGCTATCCATGATCCGCCTCCGCGAGCGCGGCGATGTGGTCGACAATCTCTCGCTGTTGGGGAAGCACCCCGCCGAAGTGCTGCACCCGGTGAATCGTTGGAGGAGAGGTGACGCCGGCGTGGCTCAGCGCCAGCCGGACTTCGTCTTCCAGCTGGCCGGCGCCGGCCTCGACCACGATCAGGCCGCGCTTGCCTTCGAGCAACGGCAGCAGTGCGTCGATCGGGAAGGGCCAGAGGGTGATGGGTCGGAACAGGCCGATTTTGAGGCCCCGCTCGCGTAGCGCCTGTACCGACCCCTTGGCCATGCGGGCCGGGGTGTTGCAGGCCACGACGAGCCACTCTGCATCATCACACTGGAAGCTCTCCGAGCGCTGCTCCTGCTCCGTCATGCGCCGGTACTTGTCGTTGAGATGGACGTTGTGTGCCTCGAGCTCCGGCTCGTTCAGCCAGATCGACGTGTGCAGGTTGCCGCGGTGCGCCGCGTCGCCGTACACGGCCCATGAGGGGAGGCCCGGCCGCACCAGGTACTCGGGCAGCGTGACCCGGCCGGTCACCTGCCCGAGGTAACCGTCGCCGACCACGATCACCGGATTGCGGTACTCGAAGGCGAGGCTGAACGCCTGCATCGTGAGATCCAACATCTCCTGCGGATTGGAGGGAGCGAGGACCAGCGCGTGAGTATTGCCGTGCCCCAACCCGCGGCACACCAGCTTGATGTCCCCCTGCTCGGGTCCGATGTTGCCCAGGCCCGGCCCCCCGCGCATCACGTTGATGAACACGCCAGGGATTTCCGCGCCGATCATGTAGGAGATCCCCTCCAGCATGAGGCTGAAGCCCGGTGACGAGGTGAAGGTCATGCAACGCAGTCCGGCGCCGCCGCACCCGTACATCATGTTCGCCGTCGCCACCTCGCTCACCGCCTGCACGAAGATGCCCTTCAGCTGAGGCAGCAGCTTGGCCATCAGCTCCGCGCCCTCCGTCGACGGCGTGATGGGATAGCCGAAGAAGTGCCGGCAACCCGCCATCAGGGCTCCGATGGCGGCAGCGTGGTTGCCCTTGAGGACCAGCGGCTCGAGCGTCGGCATCGGCACGCGTTCGTCGGGGATCGCTGCGGGCTCCGGCGCCCTCTCGCGCGGACCGAAGAAGGAGAACGGATCGCTCACCACCATGTCGAGCCCCTCAGCTTCCGGGGGGGTGGCCATGAGCCCGTACGGCTCGGGGCACGCGCTGTAACACAGCCCGCAGCCGTTGCACACCTCCAGGTCCACAGTGATCGGCGTGAACCCGGTCATCGGGTCGATCTCCGTTCCCATCTCGATGCAGTGCTTGGGGCAGGCATCGATACAGCGCCCGCACGCCTTGCACATCTGCGGGAAGAGGAACGGCTTGGGTCTGATCTTGGTCTTCGTCGTCACCATGTCGTAATCCTAGTCTCGAACCCGATGTACTGCCTCCGTCAAACTTAGCCGACTGGCACAGTAGGCCTCAAACACTCGGAGTGCCCGATCCGCGGTGCGGAACGTCGGTACGCCGTCGTCCTCCAACTGGGCTGCCATCGCATCGTACTGCGCTCCCCCGTCCACCACAGCGACCCAGGCCTTGTCGCTCTCCCGGAACCGCGTGGCCAACCGGCTGGCAATCGATCGCGCATCGCGCACGTCCTCAGCATGGTCATCTGCGCGCGAGAGCGTGTGCAGCGCGCCGGTCAGCGGCACACACCCCACGACCGCGACGTCGACCTGGCTGTCGTCGAGTACGGCCCGGACCGCTGTCTCGTACGGCTCGTCGTCCATGATGGGTGTGAGATCGACGGGATTGCCGACCGCCACGACGGGGGCGAGCCGACGGCTCTCGAGCAGGTTCGCCAGCCGGGTCGAGGTCGCCTCCGTGAAGGACGCCAGGCGAAAGCGGCCGAGGCTGTCCGCAACGGCCACGCACTCGAAGCCTGCATTGGACACTGCACCCAGTTGCCAGCCACCCACCCGCTTGTCGCGCAGCATCGTGCACAGCCTGATCAGGTCCTCGAAGTCGGCGAGGGAGTCGGCGATCACGACCCCCGCGGCATCGGCAAGCTCGCGGGTCACCGCGTAGTCGCCCGCGATCGCCGCGGTGTGGGACGCGGAGGCGAGCGCACCGGCTGGTGTGCGGCCGCCGCGATACAGCACGACGCTACGGCCCGTCGCCGTGATCTCGGCGGCCGCCTCCAGCCAGCGCCGTCCGTCCAATGGTCGAAATCCCTCTACATAGCAGGCGAACACCTCGACGTCCGCGTCGTCCTTGAGGTAGGTGAGGTAGTCGCCGACCGTGAGGTCCGTCTGGTTGCCCACCGATACGACGTATCGCGGATTCAGACGGGCGAGCTTGCTCGACTTCGCCACGGCGAGGGCGCCGCTCTGCGAGATGATGGCCACCGGCCCGGGAGAGCCCGTGGGCCACGGCAGCTTGTACTTGGGGATGAACATCGTGTCGTAATGCCCCGGGACCGAGCGCACCCCGAGGCAGTTGGCGCCGTTGACGACGGGGCCTTGCCAGTCGGTCTCCCGTGCCGACCACAGGGTGTCGTGCACGCGCCGCTCGAGGTCTTCGCTGCCGGCCCGCTCCCCCAGCCCCCCGGGAATCACGATCACGCTCTCCGCGGCGCGGTGCCGAACGACCTCCTCGAGGGTCTGGGGCGTTTGCGCCGCGGCGACGCAGAGCACCAGCAGATCGGCAGGCTCGGGCAGCGCCGCCACCTCGGGGACGCAGCGCACGCCGTCGATGTCGTTCGCGCCGGGCTTCACCACGGTGAGGCGCTCCGAAGGAAAGCCCTCTCGTAGCAGATTCTGCAGGATGATGCGACCCGGGTTCATCGCGTCGGAAACCCCGATGAGCGCGATGCACCGGGGCTCGAGCAGCGAGCGCAACTTGGCGATCGGCCGCGCCGGCTCCGCTGTGCTTGGGTCGCGCAGCGTGGCCAGCACGTCGAGTGCCGTGGGGCCGCGGTCGGTCACCACTAGCGGGTTGATCTCGAACTCGCGCAGCGAGGCGGCCGCGGGGCTCGCGGCGAAGTCGAGGAGTCGTGCGACGATGCCGGCCAGGTCGGCCGGGGACAGCCGCCTCGGTCCGCCTCGGACCTCGCCCGTGACGAGCCTCGTGATGGCCTTGCGCCCGAGCAGCTCGGCGAGGCGCTCAGGTCGGGTGAGTCCCGGCGCGAGGATGGCGGCGCCCCGTCCCTTGCCCAGCTCCCGCGAGAGGAACTCGGTGAGCACGCCGCCGGGGCCCAGTGTCACCACCGGTCCGAAGTCGTCCGTCCAGCGGAGGCCCAGCAAGAGCTGTGCGCCGGGGGCGTCGCTGTGCGGTATGAACTCGTGGACCGTGTATCCGGTCACCGGCGTCGGCGCGACGCGGATGGCGATATCCCCGATGGCGTGCTCGACCGCCCCCCGTGCGTTGGGCACCACGACCACGCCGCCCACGTCGCTCCGATGGAGGATCTGCTCCGAGGCGACCTTCACCACGAGTCGGTCCGATGGCAGATGGGCAAGATCTGCGTCGGTGAGGTCGGCGAGACTGCCGAGATGCAGGTGGGCGGGAACGGCGATGCCGAGCGCCCGAACCAGAGCGAGGGCCTCTGGATCGTGCAGGGTGGTTCGACCGTCGGCGCGGGCGCGCGCGATGACCTCTGCGGCGCCGCCATCTATGACCGCACGCACCAA
>JBDGYO010000257.1:0-4149 GCA_039584015.1 Gemmatimonadota bacterium
ATTTGGGAAGGATGGTAAGCTCTAATGCTCTCCCCTGGGACCGATCCCTTGCTCCCCCTCCGTGAAGCCCTCGTCGAGCGGTGGATCGGTTGCTGGCATGCCGACGGGAGATGCGGCAAGCGCTGGATGAGCTGGCGGTGTGGTCCACGGGCGGGTAGGGTCCTGAGCTGGCGGCGCTGGATCCGGCAGAGCTCGGCGCCGTGGGGAGTGGGCTTGACGCGAGGCGAGGGCCTGTTTACTATAGTGCATACGTTTACGTATACGTAAACAGGCTACAAATAGTGAACAAGAGAGCGCTGGTCCCGAAGATCGAGCGAGCCTTGGCCGCTCTGGGCAAGGAGTTGTCTGTTGTGGTCCGCAGGCGCCCCCCGAAGGCCGCGACCCACGCATCCGACCTGATCGTGGAACTCAAGCACCAGCGCGGGCCGCCGGTACGCCTGGTGATCGAGGTTTCCGCGAATCCGCGCGCCGCACCGATTCAAAAGGCGGCGGCGCAGGCCTGGGAAGCAGCGAACCGTCTCGGGGGGATCCCCGTGGTCGCGTCTGCGCGGCTGGGGAGCGGGGTGCGGCAGTGGCTGCGGCAGGAGGGCATTGGCTACCTGGACCTGCACGGGCACGTCTTGGTGCGCGGCGCCGGCATCATCATCGACAGGGATCACGGACCGCCGTCTGCACCGGCCGGTCCAGAGCCGACCGCGGGGAGTGGCAGCCCCTTCGCCGACCGATCCTCGCTGGTCGTCCGACATCTGCTGAGTGGAGCACCCGTGCAGGCCGGTGTGCGCGGTCTTGCCGCGGAACTGGGGATAAGTCCGGCGCTGGTGTCCCGGGTGTTGAATCGGCTCAGGCAGGACGGCTACCTCGAGTCGGAACCGGCCGATGTCATCGAGCTCACCAGCGTGGAACCCCTCCTCGATGAGTGGAGCGAGTACTATCGCCGGCGCGCGAGGCGTCAGCGGGAGAAGCGCTTCTATCTCCATGCCCGTGATACGTCGGCAGTGCTCGAGCTGCTGCCGAAGAAGCTCCCGGCAAGGGCGGCACCGCAGTGGGCACTCTCCTTCCAGGCCGGCGCCTCTCTGATTGCTCCGTTCGCCTTCTTCTCCGAGGTCCACCTACTGATCGGCGGTGCGGATTGGGACCAGGCCGCCGAGCGAGTGGAGCACAACTTAGGAGCGGAGCCGGCTGAGAAAGAGGCCAACATGGTTCTCGTGGAGCCCTACTATCGCGAGTCGTGGGATCACGGGTTGCGGGAGGTGTCGAAACTGCCCGTCGTGAGTGATATCCAGCTCTTCCTGGACCTGTCGGTCTACCCGAGACGCGGAGCCGAGCAGGCCACGCGCATTCGAGAGCACATCGTGCGGCGGTTCCGGCGCGGGGAGGGCGTGTGAATCCACGGGGCCTCGTGCACGCCCTCAACGCCCTAGCGCCCTACCTGGACGACGTCGTCATTTGCGGCGCGTGGGCGTGGTACGTCTATCGCAAGTATCTCGGGACCGCGACTGAGCTACCCACCGATTTCACGCGCGATCTCGACTGTGCCAGTGGCCGCCGCGTTCCAGTCCGACGGGACCAGACCATAGTCCAGTGCCTCGAGGCGAGTGGTTTCGAGTGGGCGCCTCGTGGCGACGACCCTCCACCCTCGTACTACAAGTGGCCGTCTGCGGAGCGTCCCGATGTCGAGGTCGAGTTTCTGACCCCCAAGAGAGGGTCGGGCGAGGAGCGGATCGTCGCGGTGCAGCAAGACCTCAACGCCCAGGCCCTCTGGCACCTGGACATCCTCCTGTTCGAGCCGCTCGAAGTCGAGCTCGCTGAGGAGTCTGACGATCCGGGCGAGCCCGCGTTTCGGGGAAAGGTCCTGGTTCCGAGGATGGGCCACTTCGTGGTCCAGAAGGGCCTCATAGTCCGGCGTCGGTCGGAAGCGGAGCAGATGAAGGACCTCTTCTACGTGTTTGACTTGATCGACTCTGAAACCGGTCTTGGCCCGAGAGTGCACGAAGACGTGGTGCGAGCCAGCGCGAAGGGGTGGAACCGAGACGTGGCGCAAGGGATTGCGGCGCTCGAGCGCCAATTCGACTCTGCTCACGTACTGGCGGGTCTCCTAGAGCAGTACCCGCAGGAGCGCAGACCGTCACGCAGGTACGTACAGGAAGAAGCTCGTCGTTGGCTCGAAGGGGTCTCGCAGGCGCTCGCGCCGTAGGCGGCCATGGATGGAGAGGTGTACCCCGTGGAGGCACTCCTCGAGGCGGGCGTCGATCCGGACCGGCGGCAGGACGATCTGACTCCCCTCATGGCCGCGGCACTCGACGGGCAGGACGACGTGGTGGATCTGCTGCTGGCGGCCGGAGCCGATCCCGGCCTCAAGGACGCGGACGACTGGACCGCAGCCGACTGGGCCGAGGCCGCCGGGCACCTCCTGCTCGCCAGCAGGCTTGCACGAGCGGAGGGGGAATGGGCCGCCAAGAAGGCACCGGCGAAGGGTAGCTGAGTTGCTGCACGCCGCCGGCCGGTTCGTGGTCATCGCGCCTTGGGGGTTGGACGGGCCGCAATCGGTGGCGCTCGTGGAGATCGCGCAGCGCATCCATGCCATGATCCGCATCCGCAAGGACGACCTGGAAGTGGACGGCACCGACATCATGGGGGTCATGACGTTGGCGGCGGATCTGGGCGAGGTGATCAGGGTGCGGGCGGAGGGGGAGGCGCCCGACCGGGCGCTGACGGCGATTGGGGAGCACGGAGGGTTGGTGCCGGAGCCGTAACGGCCGAGGCCTTCGCCCGAGGTTACGCCTGCCACACGCCGTAGCCTTTCCTGCGGAGGCGGCCGGCGAGGCGTTTCTCCTCGGCGGCCGCCTCCTGGTACTTCATGGGGTTCAAGTGCTGGAAGTGCTTGGGCAAGAGCCGCACGCCGTACTTGTAGACGTAGGTGTTTGACTTGTAGCCCCGTTGGTGCTCGATGAAGCGCTCCTCCGGTGTCTTGCCCGTCATCCCCACGTACACACAGGCCTTCACCGGATTGTGATCGGGGTTGGCGTCGCGGAACCGCCTGTGCTCGAGCACTTCCCGGTCGAGCAGGACGACGTAGACGTTGTGGTGGGGGCTGGCTGTCTTTCGGCGACGTGCCGACGTTTCGCCGCCGTTGGGAGTATTGCGCTTCTTCTTGCTGCGGTCTGCCATCGATGAACCTCACAACTGCCGCCGCAACGAATGTGTGCTGCCCGAGACAGAATGTCACACCCCCCGGCGAGACTACCCGCAGCGCCGGGAGAGCGTGGAGTGAGCACGCCAACGCACAGGGCAGCTCACCCGGCTGGCTTTCTCACTTGGGAGCGTGTGATCAGTGTCCAGGAATCGGAGTGGTGAAGCGGCGCCCGACCCGACGGGTGCTAGGATGGATTCCTCGGGGTGGCAGCTGGGGCTTCCGGGCGGGAGAGGCACGTGCGCGGTCGCCCCTCCGGTCCGCGGAGAGTTGCTGGAGATGTTCCCGCTCCTCAACCGGAACGGTCATGAGGCCGACTATGACCTGGCCGTCCGGGCGTTCGAGGCGGAGACCCTGCACGTGACCGAGGTCTCCGAGTCGGGCTCGGTCCCTACGTTGCGCGTAGTCAACGATGGCCCCCGCCCGGTGCTGCTGCTGGACGGGGAGGAACTGGTTGGGGCGAAGCAGAACCGCGTGCTCAACGTGACGATCCTCGTGGCTGCGCGGCATCAGACCGACGTCCCCGTCTCATGCGTCGAGTCGGGCCGCTGGCGCTACCGCGCCCGCAAGTTCAAGGACACCGACTGGCTGATGAACTCCGAGGGACGCGCTCGCAAGATGCGGCACGTGAGCGACTCCCTGCAGCGCTGCCGATCCCGCGCCGGGAGCCAGGCCGACGTGTGGTCCCACATCGAGGAGAAGCTCGCGCGGTTGGACGCGAAGTCGGATACCTCCGCGCAGCGGGCCATGTTCGCGAAGCACAGCACACTGCTCGAGCGGGAAGTCGAGGCCTTGCGGCCCGTCGAGAACCAAGTCGGGGCGGTTTTCATGGGCCAGGGATGGGTGATGGGCCTCGAGTTGTTCGACGCGGCGCCGACGCTCGGTGCGCTCCTGCCCAAGATCGTGCGGAGCTACGCGCTCGACGCGTACGACTATGGAAGTCACGGACCCGGCCGCCA
>JBDGYO010000258.1:0-4143 GCA_039584015.1 Gemmatimonadota bacterium
GTGGTGCTCGAAGCAACGACGTACCCATCGACGTCGATGATCCCCCTCGCGAACAGATCGGCCTCGATGAGATCGAGCAGGTTCTGCACGTTCGTCTGACGGCTGGTCGCGTCGAAGTCGTCTTCGAACGTCGTGGCGTGACACGCCGCGTCTTCGCACGACTCGGTGTAGTCCCGCGTAGAGCCGTGATACTCGTACTCCATGCCCCACGTGTGACCGCCAGCCTGGTCACCACGAGGGTTCGCCATGTGGCAGGTCACGCACCCGTTGGGGTTACCGGCCGTGGTACCGTGCGTGTTGGGTCCCGCAACGGGTACGAACTCAAAACCGCCGGTCGCGCCCAGCGTGTTGGATTGCGGACCATGGTGGTAGCCGTACCGGCTGGACGTGATGGAGACGGTCACGCTCGGGTCCGTCAGGTCCGGATAAGGGCTGACCGCCCGCGCCTGGTGACAGCTCGCGCACAGGTTGGCCTCACCCAGGTCGAACGTCGCACTGTTCACCAGCAAAGGCACCGGGTCCGTGTAGATCCGGTTCCAGTCGGCCTGCGTGTACGACGTGTGGATCGCGTGGCAGGTCCGGCAGCCCACGGGCGACGGGTTCTCGATGGCCGCCGCAGTGCGCCCACCCGGATCGTCGGCCTCCATCACCTCGATGTGGCCCTCGTGCGTGTGGCAGCCGGCGCAGGACGTGCTGTAGCCCCGCTCGAACGTCGCCACCTCACCCTCGCGACCGTTGCGGTGGACCGAGGCGTCGTACTGCACCGAACGCGACACCAGCTCGGTGTCGTCGTTGTGGCAGTCCGTGCAGGTCTCGGCGGCGTTCACGCCATCCGCGCCGTCGGCACCGTCGGCACCGGCGGCACCATCGGCACCCGCCGCTCCCTGCGGGCCTTCGCAACCGACGATCATCAGCGCGAAGAACGCGACGCCCACTAAAGTTGACAGCTTTTTCATCGTGCTCCCTCCCCCTTTCGCATCCCCTATAGAGCTAGCATCGATGCATTTGGAACTCTTGTCCCACCTGCGCGCACAAATGCAGACAGGCAGGCGCTAGATACCTAACGGGCAAGCTATTCGAGCCGCATAAAGTTTCGTTAAAGACTGCGTGAAAGGCGTACCGAAAACGGCGGTACGAAACGCCTCAGTGGAGGGCGGAATACGGGAGAAAAGACATGGGAATCTTGGGTCTACGGCATCGAGTTGCAGAGACCCCGTCGCGGCAAATGGGGATGGAGATGATCGGTGATGTTTTGTCGACGATCTGCGAACGCCCGTTCGGCCCTGCAGCGCGCTACGCCTCGAGCTGCGCCCGCCCCCCTTCCAGCAGGATCGCTTGCAGTCGGTCGGCTAGCGCCCCCAGCTGCCGGCGCCGCTGCATCTCGGTGTTGGCGCGGATGGAGCGCGACACAAAATACCCACCACCCACGGAAAAGCTGAGCCCCACGAGCAGGGCCAGTCCGTAGGCTTCCTGCGGCGCCCCTATAGCGAGCCAGGCCGCGCTCCCCAGCAGGCCCCCCACCACGAACCCAGCGAATCCGCCCATGATGCGCCCGCCGATGTGGGGCAGTGTCTCCTCCAGGTAGAGAGTCGTGCGGCCACCCTGCGGCGTCACCGCCACCCGGACGTGCCGGCCCACGCCTGCGGCCGGCGAGGAGCTCCACACCAGGGAGCGCCCCACCCGCGCCACGTCGCCGAGCATGCCAAGGCTGCGGCGGATCTCCTGCACCATGGCCTCGTACACCTCCTCGGAAGGCTCGCCGTCCACCGTGCGCTTCACACGCACGGCGATGGGCGCGCTCCAGGACTGCGGGGGTCGAGGGATTCCCGGCGGAGCAGGGGCCGCCGCTCTCGGGGCCAACTGGTCCATGGCATCGCGCACGCGCCCCGGCGGAATCCCCACCTGGGCCCCCACCTGCTCGATCCCGCCCACCGAGAAGGCGACTCCCTCTTCGGTGGGGTACTTGGCCTGGAGCTCCGCCGCGCGTGCGATCACGCGTTTCAGGTCGGCGTCACTATAGCGGGGGCCGGCACCGGCGCTGCCGGCGACCGTCACGAACGCCTCCACGAACCCTGCCGGCGTCGCAAAGCGGTCGTCCCGCCGCATCGCCAGCGCCCGGGCCAGCACCTGCTCGAGCCGGCCGGGCAGACCGTCCAGCTGCTCGCGGTGGTGCGCCTCGGCGTCCACGAACCGCCCCAGGCGCACGGCTTCTTCGGTGAGCCACAGGCCGGGGGGCTCTCCCACCAGGCACTCGTACACCACGCAGCCCAGGGCATAGACGTCGGTGCGCTCGTCCAGATTGCGCACCCCGGCCGCCTGCTCGGGGCTCATGTAGCCGGGCGTGCCCAGCGCGAAGCCGGTGCGCGTGAGGTTGGGGCCACCCGCGCTGCTCAGCGCCTTGGCCACCCCGAAGTCCACCACGAACGCGTTCCCCCGGGAGAGCAGGATGTTCTCCGGCTTGATGTCGCGATGCAGCACCCCCTCGACGTGTGCGTAACCCAGGGCATCAGCTACCGGGATGGCGATGTCGGCCGCGGCGATCGGCGAGACATACCGCTCGCGGTTGAGCAGCGCCCGCAGTGACTCGCCGTCAACGTACGGCATCACGTAGAACAGGAAGCCGTTGGCCTCGCCCGAGTCGTGCAGGGCCACGATGTGGGGATGGGTGAGCCGAGCGGCGATCTCGATCTCCTTGAGGAACCGCTTCTTGCCGAGGGAGGCCGCGAGTTCCTGCCGCAGCACCTTCACCGCCACCCGCCGGTCGTGCTTGAGGTCGCGCGCCAGGTAGACGGTGGCCATCCCGCCCCGCCCCACCATCCCCAACAGCTCGTAGCGCTCGGCCAGTGCCGCCTCGAGCCCCTCCGGGATACCGTTCATGGCATCAAACCTACGCCGCGGCCGCGCGGCCCGGCTACCTCGGCCTGACGTCCCACATCGAGACACGCAGACACACAACTGAATCCCTCCTGGACGACCCGCCGTAGTGGGAGAAGGAGAGATCCATGCCCACACGCCGGCAGGGACGCGACCCGCGGTACACCCGCACGTTCGGCACGGCGCCGCACGCAGGGCGGCGCTACGTCGAGAACGGCAAGGTCCGCATTCAGTGGACCGAGGGCGGAAAGCGCCGCATTCGCACCGTCGGCCCGAACAGTGCCGAGACGAGACGCCGCGCTGACGCGGAGCTCGAGGAGATTCTGGGACTCATGCCGACTGACACCAACAAGGACGAGGGCGCCGCTCCGTCGATCCAGGAGGCGTTGCGCCAGCTGGTCCTCGCGATTCTGGAGGCGGCCGATCGACTGATCGAACGGCTGCGCGGGGCGATGGACAGCGACGGGGACGAGCCGGCGGAAGACGCGGCTGAAGACGACGCCGCGGAGGACGCCGAGGAGTGACGTCGTGAAGATGCCCCGCAGGGAGACTCCCTGCGGGGCATCTGAGTGCCGCGTACGTGCAGCCGGGATTACATCCGCTCGACGATCGCCTCGCCGAACCCGGAGCACGACAGCTCGTTCACGCCCTTGCGACCCTCCGCCTTCATGAGGCGGGCCAGGTCGTAGGTGACGTGGGCGTCCTTGATGGCCTGCCGCATGCCCTCGATCACCAGGTCGGCCGCCTCGGCCCATCCCATGTGCTGTAGCATCATCACCGCCGAGAGGATGAGCGAGCCGGGGTTCACCTTGTCCATCCCGGTGTACTTCGGCGCCGTGCCGTGGGTGGCCTCGAACAGCGCCACCTCCTCGCCGATGTTGGCGCCGGGGCCGAGCCCCAGGCCGCCCACCAACGCGATCGCCGCGTCAGACAGGTAATCCCCATTCAGGTTCGGTAGCGCCAGCACGCTGTACTCACCGGGTCGGGTCTGGATCTGCTGGAAGATCGAGTCGGCAATGCGGTCCTTCACGAGCTTCTTGCCCTTGGGCATCTTGCCGTCCAGCTCCTCCCACAGGACCTTCTCGCTCACGAAGGTGTCGCCGAATTCCTCGGTCGCCACCTCGTAGCCCCACTTGGCGAACGACCCCTCTGTGAACTTCATGATGTTGCCCTTGTGCACCAGCGTCATCGAGGGCAGCTCGTTGGCGATCGCCCACTGGCACGCCTTGCGCACCAGGCGCTTGGTGCCGGTCACCGAGATCGGCTTGA
>JBDGYO010000259.1:0-4141 GCA_039584015.1 Gemmatimonadota bacterium
ATGCGTTCCAGCAGCGGGACGTCATCGCGGCATCGCTGGATGCGGGGCGCTTCCTCTCCGACAAGGTCGAGGGCCGAGTGCTGCTTGCCGTTACCGAGAACGATGGCGGATTCGACGACCAACCCGATGGTCCCGGCGACACGCTGGGGTTCTTCGGATCGACCAGCCTCCAATCGGTGTCGCGGCGCAGTGCCGACGCCCGGGTGAACTGGTATGCTACGGCTACCGAGGTCGTCACGGTGGGGGCCGAGTACGAGCGGGAGCGTGGGACCTCGTTCAGCGAGTCGTTCAGCGAGTACGGGAACAGCGCCGACTCCGCCGATGCCGGGCGCAACAACCTGGGCCTGTACGGTCAGCTCCAGGCCGCGCCGCTCGACGGCCTGGCCTTCACGCTGGGTGCCCGGCTCGACGAGAACAGTCAGTTCGGTACGTTCTTCACCTACCGCGCGGGCGCCAGCTACACGTGGCGCTCCGGCACGCGGGTCCGCGCTTCACTCGGGAAGGCGTTCAAGGAGCCCACCTTCTTCGAGAATTTCGCCGACTCGCCCTTTGCCAAGGGCAACCCCGACCTCGATCCGGAGCGAGCGCTGAGCTGGGAGCTGGGCGTGGAGCAGGAACTTTGGTCCGCGCGCGTGGTGCTGGGCGCCACCTACTTCCACCAAGAGTTCCGCGACCTCATTCAGTACGCCGCCGTGGCCCCGGCGCCCGACGCACCCAACTACTTCAACCTGGCGGCGGCCGACGCCGCGGGGCTGGAGATCCTCGTGCGGACCGAGCCGCTACGGGGGCTCACCGTGGGGGCGAGCTACACCTACCTGCACACGGAGGTGATCGACGCACCCGACGAGGGTCCGGGAGCGGGCTTCGTGGAGGGACGGCGGCTGCTGCGGCGGCCGACGCACGCGCTCAGTGCCGATGCGTCGTACCGGGTGCGCGACCGCGGATTCGCCTCGCTGCGGCTCAACTACGTGGGCGAGCGTGAGGACCGTGACTTCGCGAGCTTCATGCCGGTGACGTTGCCGTGGTACGTGACGCTGGATCTGGCGGCCGAAGCGACGGTGTGGCGCGGGCTCGCGGCGACCCTGCGGGTGGAGAATCTGTTCGATGAGCAGTACCAGGAGGTGTTCGGGTTTGCGGCGCCGGGGCGGCGCTGGCTGGTGGGGGGGAAGGCTCGGTTCTGAGCGGCGCCGCTCATGGCTCGGCGGACGCTCTACCTCCGCGAACTGGCACTCCCCAATGGGCTCCGCAGAACTCCTGTCTGCGGAGGATGTAAGGCCGACCATCCCTACGAGGCTTCCTGCCGGTCAGTGCTCGTGAGGTTCGCTTCGGCAGAGCCCCCGCCTCGCCTCACCCACTTGCCGCCGCCATCGTCGACACCCACCGCCCCTTATCTTTCCCCCATGCCGCCCGTCGCCACGCCCGCGCTCATCCTGCACAGCTTTCCATACGGCGAGACCTCCAAGATCGTGCGCCTGCTGACGCCCGAGCACGGGGTGCAGAGCGCCATCGCCAAGGGGGCAATGCGGCCCAGGAGCAAGTTCGGCGCGAGGCTGCAGGTGCTGAGTCAGGGGGTGGCGCAGCTCTACCTCAAGTCGAGCCGCGATCTGCAGACTCTGGCCGAGTTCGAGGTCACCCTGCTGAGGCCGGAGCTGGCACAGGACGTGGCGCGGTATGCGTCGGGGGCGGCGCTCGCCGAGTTGGTCATGCGGTTCTCGCCCGCCGAGCCCCACCCGGAGATCTACGAGCTGACCGTGCAGCAGCTGGACCTGCTTGCCTCGGTGCCGTCCGAGGCGCTCGATGCGGCGGCCCTCGCCGCGTTGTGGAGTGCGGTGGCGGCGCTGGGCTTCGCGCCGAACGTGCACCACTGTGCGCGCGACGGAGCAGAGTTGCCCGACGGCGCCGTGGCGTTCTCGGTGAGCGACGGCGGGTTCGTGTGTGGCACGTGCGCGCGCGGCGGCTCGACCACGAAGCTGCCGGCCGCTGACCGCGAGGTGTTGCAGCACCTCCTCGCCGGGTCGGGTGACGCGGTGGGTGCGCTCTCACCCAAGCAAGCGGCGGCCCACCGGCGGCTCCTGGTGCGCTTCGTCGAGCAGCACGTCGCCGAGGGACGGGAGTTGCGGGCGCTCACGTTCTGGCAGGGGCTGTCGTGAGTCGCCACGTCGTCATCGGTACGGCGGGTCACGTGGACCACGGCAAGACGGCGTTGGTCAAGACGCTCACCGGCACCGACACCGACCGCTGGGAGGAGGAAAAGCGCCGCGGTATCACCATCGATCTCGGGTTCGCCATGCTCGATTTGGGCGGAGGGTTCGTCGCCAGCATCGTGGACGTGCCGGGCCACGAGGATTTCGTGCGCAACATGGTCGCAGGGGCCACCGGCATCGATGTGGCCCTTCTGGTGGTGGCCGCCGACGAGGGTGTGATGCCCCAAACCGAAGAGCACCTGGCGATCCTCGAGTTCCTGGGCGTGCGCTCCGGAGTGGTCGCGATCACCAAGGTAGATCTGTCGGAGCCCGACTGGCTGGAGTTGGTGGAGAGCGACGTGACGGAGCGCCTGGCGGCCTCCTCGGTCGGATGGGAGCCGGCCGTGCGCTTCTCGGCGGTGAGCGGCACGGGCGCGGAGGAGCTGATGGGCGCCCTGGCGACGGCGGCCGCGCGGGCAATGGCGCGGTCCACCGACGACCTGTTCCGCATGCCCGTTGACCGCGTGTTCAGTGTGGCGGGGGCCGGCACCGTGGTCACCGGCACCACCTGGAGCGGTTCGGTCGGGGTGGGAGATGAGGTCCAGGTGCTGCCCGGTGAGGGCCGGAGTGGCGTGCGCAGCGTGGAGGTGCACGGGGAGGCTCGGGAGCGCGCCGAGCCGGGCCGGCGCACCGCGCTGGCACTCCGCAGTCTGGAGAAGACGGACCTGGCGCGGGGTGCGGTGGTGGTGGCCGACCCCGCCTGGCGGGAGACGGGGGCGGTGGACGCGATCGTCACGCTGCTCGACTCGGCGCCCCGGCCCCTCACGCAGCGATCCCGAATACGGATCCACATCGGCACCGCCGAGGTCCTGGCCCGGGTCACGCCGGCCGAGGGGGAGATCGCGCCGGGCCAGACGGGCGCGGTGCGGCTCCGCCTGGAGAAGCCGCTCGTCACGCGTTGGGGGGATCGAGGGGTGGTCCGGTCCTACTCGCCGATGCACACCATCGGCGGCTGCGTGGTGATTGATCCCTGGCCGCCACGGCGGCCGCGGCGGCCGATCGATCTTCAGGCGCGGGCGGCAACGGATCCCGTGGCTCGGACCCACGCCCTGGTGGCGCTCGAGGACCGGCGTGGGGTGGGAGTCGCCGACCTGCCCGTCCGGCTCGGGATTCACCCGGGCGCGGTGGGCTCCGCGGTGGACGAGGTGGTCAAGCGAGGTGTCCTCAACATCGAGGGCCGGCTGCTGCCGCAGGCGGTGGTCGAGGCGTCTCGCCGGCAGCTCGAGGAGGCGTTGGCCGCATACCACGAGGCGCACCCGCTCGAGCCCGGGATGCCGCGGGAGCTACTGCGGGCGGCGCTGGACCTGCCGGAGCTCGCGGGCCACCTGGAGGAAGGCCTCGCGCACGAGGGTTGGATCGTGCTCGAGGGAGGCACGGCGCGGCTGGCGAGCTACGAGCCCAGCCTCTCCGCGAAGCAGCGGGAGTGGTCGGCCCGGATCGGCACCGTGCTGGCCGATGCGGGGTATCAGGGACAGAGCCCCCAGGAGCTGTGCGAGCACGTTCCCCAGGCCGAGGCGGTGCCCCTGGCGGAGTATTTGGTGCGGCAGGGCACAGCGGCGCGGGTCGGGAGGGAGCGATACTACGACCGGGACGCGTTGGAGCGGCTGCGTGAGGAGATTGTCGACGAAGTTGGTCGGCTCGGGCGGGCGGCTCCGGCGGAACTCCGCGCCAGGACGGGGCTTACGCGCAAGTATCTGATTCCCGTGTTGGAGTGGCTGGACGGGGCGGGATTCACGGTGCGGGACGGCGATGCCAGACGGCTGGGACCGGCGGCTGGTGGGGGAAACCCTGCTTGACAACAGTTGCCGTCAGAACATAACTTGGGCCCAGTTGGAGACATACGCACTCACAACGCAAGGGGAAGCTAAAAGAACCTTTTTGTCAGACAGGAGCTTCGA
>JBDGYO010000260.1:0-4140 GCA_039584015.1 Gemmatimonadota bacterium
CGCAGCCCGCCAGGAACGTCTGGGTGAGCGCGAACTCGCAGGCCGCGAGCAATCGGCTGAGCGTCGCACACTCCGTGCTCGTGCCGAGCGGGTCCAGGACGACGTAGCGCTTCCCCACTCGATCCACGGCGAGCCGGACGGGCTGCGCCGCCGCCCCGGGCGCCGCGGCCTCCCGCTCGTAATCAGGAAACAGCGCTCCCAGGGGCTCCAGGAGCGCTGCATCTCTCACCTCGAGCTCCACCGGATTACCACAGACCTGGTACCGGAGGAGAGAGGGGTCGGTCATGGTGCGGCCCCCGGCCGCTCGATTACTGCCCGGGCGGCTCGCAGGTGGACTTCTGGAGCACCGGCTTGGCACCGTCGCTCAGCGCCAGCAGGAAGCTCCCCGAAGCTCCCCCCGGCAGCGCCTGGGTGAGCAGCCGGTACGGCCGGTCCTCTTCTGCCGTGAAGACCATCCGCGCATGGCAGCCGCCGCCGCCGTCGTCGTTGGCCGTGACGACCTCGCTCATGCCGCGCACCAGGTAGAGCGCCGCGTCGAACTCGCTGGACACCAGATCGACACTCACGGTCTGCCCCATCATCGGCGCCATCACCCACACCTGGTAGTTGGTCGAGTCGTCCACGAACATCGGATCCTCCGCACCGATCTCGCCGTACACCGTATCCCCAGGCTGGAGGACGCCCCGAGGATCGGTG
This sequence comes from Gemmatimonadota bacterium, assembly GCA_039584015.1. Taxonomy (GTDB): domain Bacteria; phylum Gemmatimonadota; class Gemmatimonadetes; order Gemmatimonadales; family GWC2-71-9; genus WVYX01. The sequence goes on from JBDGYO010000260.1 coordinate 697, forward strand.
AACCCTCGGCATGGCTCGCTGCCGGCCGGCGCATGCTCACCTTCCTGCAGCGACAGCTCGAAGTTCCCGATCTCGTTGGGCGAGTTGGCGTTGGCGACGATGAAGTACCACCCCGTGGCGGGCAGCGCCGTGGTCAGGTGGGAGTTGCAGGACCCGCCGCTGTTGTCATCGCGCGCGATGAGGTTCTCCATCTGGTCGAGCAGCAGCAAATTGGCGTTGAAATCCCCGGAGGAGAGGGTGATCGTCACCACGTCCCCCTCATTCCCCGTCAGCACGTAGTCCCGGTAGAAGGACCCGTCCGACAGCGTGTCACCCGTGGGGGCGAGGGCGCCATTGACGGCCTCCCCGTAGGCAATGGCCGGCGTCTGCTCGTCCGGCTCCTGCCCCATGGCTGGCGCCGCGATACAGCCCAGGGCCGCCGCGCCCAGCAATACGATGCGTCGTTTCACCGCGTATCTCCTCACGTCGTTGCGTTATCTCGTCACGGTCTCGAATGCCGTAGGAAGAAATCGACAATAATCTCCTGTGCCACAATGTCCCGGCTGTGGGCCCCCAGCTCGGGAGAGAACTGCAGCGGGGAGCCCGGCCACGTGTGGCCGCCGCCCTCCACCACATAAAAGATGACCTCCGCCGCACCGCTGCAGCCAGTGTAGTGCTCGCGGCGCACCCGGGTACCGTCATCGGCCGTGTCGGGCTCGAAGGCGACGGCGGGCGTGGCACCGCACCCGTCCAGCACCGCCAGCCGCTCCACCGTGGCGTCCGCCGACATCCGCGTGGTCGACACCCCGGCGGCGCCCTCCCACGGGAACTGCCCGTCCTGGGTCCCATGGATCACGAGGAAGGGCACCGGCGGGCTCAGCGAGCAACTCTGCCACTGGGGTTCGATCATGAGCGCCCCCACCGGCGCGACCGCGGCGATACGGTCGCTCAGCTCGCAGGCCAGGTGGTAGGTGGCGAGGCCGCCGTTGGAGAAGCCGGTCAGGTAGACCCGGCTGCGGTCGATCCCCAGCCGGTCGTACAGCTCGTCGATCAGCGCCTTCATGAAGTTCTTGTCGCGGTCGAGCTCGAGGTCACAGCCCTCGCCACACCCCACGGCCCACTGCCCGAACCCGAGGACGTAGCTCGGGTAGGCAACGATGAACCCGCGCCCGTCGGCGAGCTCATCGAACCCGGAGAGAGCACGCATGGCCTGTGGGGTGCTGGGAGATCCGTGCAGCGCCAGCAGGAGGGGCGCGCCCGTTCCCTCGAGGCCGGCCGGAACGTGGGCCAAGTAGAAGCGCTCGCGGCCGTCCACCTCGAGTGTTCCACTGTAGTTGCCCTCGCCCTCCACCGGCCCGAAGGTGCTGGGGGCGCCGCACGCCCCGACGAGGCTCGCGAGCCATAGGAGCACCAAGACGTGTGTCCAGCGCTCGTCGCGGCGGATCGCGAATTCCTGCGTCAGGGAGACGCGACCGGAACCGGCTCGGGACGGTCCGTCCCTGCCCCGATCCCCAACTGGCCGAACTCGTTGTCCCCCCAACACCAGGACTCCCCACCCGTCGTGACGCCACACGTGTGGATCCCGTTGGCGGACAGCTGCCGGAAGCGGTGCCCGCCCACCACGGCCACCGGGTTGAGGCGCTGCTCGAACGTGCCGTCGCCCAGCTGGCCCGCCTCGTTGCTGCCCCAGCAGTAGGCCGTGCCATCGGTGGCGAGCCCGCAGGTGTGGTCCTGCCCCAGGGCAACCCCCGCGAAATCGATCGAGTCGGCCACCTGGATCGGCACGAGGCGTCTGGCCAGATCGCCGATGCCGAGCTGGCCGAAGGCGTTGAACCCCCAGCACCATAGGTCGCTGGCAGCTGTGAGGGCGCATGCGTGATTGCCGCCGCCCGAAAGGGTCGCGAACACATGACCGCCGTCCACCTCAGTGGGCTCCGCCAGGTTGCGGCCCAGGCCGGTGCCTGTCTGACCCTCCTGGTCGCGCCCCCAGCAGTAGGCGGTGCCGTCGGCCAACAGCGCGCACGTGTGGAACCACCCCACGTGCACCGAGGCGAACAGCAGGCCGCCGACCACGGCTTCGGGCGTGAACTGCTCCACGATGTCGCCGGTGCCCAGTTGCCCGTATTGGTTGCCCCCCCAGCAATACGCCTCGCCCGTCGCGCGCAGGCCGCAGCTGTGGAACGCGCCGGCCCCCGTCTCAGCATAGGTGAGGCCGCCGGCCACGAGGCTGGGTCGGGATTTGTCGATGATGGAGGAATCCCCGACCTGCCCGTCGTCGTTCTTGCCCCAGCAGTAGCCGACACCATCGGTCGTGGGGGCGCAGCCATGCCCGACCCCAATGCCCAACGAGGCGAACGTGTGCCCCCCCGCCACGGCCCTGGGCGAGGAGCTGTTCGAGGTGCTGCCATCCCCCAGCTGGCCCAGATCGTTGCGTCCCCAGCAGAACGCGCTGCCCGTGGAGGTGAGGCCGCAAGTGTGGTTCCCGCCCGCATTGAGGGACGCGAACGCCGTGGTGCCGGGTCCGGAGGGAACCGAGTCGCAGGACGCCACCAGCGCCACCGCAACGATGCCGAAGACAAAGCGCAGTGCCCGATACATAGTCTCTTTCACTCGTTCTAGTTGCGACCGGCGCGGCGACGGTCGGGGGGCGGGGGGAGTCCAGGCTGGTTGCCCTCATCGGAGCCGGCGGCGAAGGAGCGACCCACGATGATCGCGGCCACGATGATGGCCCCCGTGAGTGCGGCCGAGGCCGCAACGGAGGGCCGTTTCGCCTCCATCCTGCCGATCGAGCCTTCCTGCACCACCACCGTCTCACCCACCGCCCTGTGCTCGACACCGGCGCTGGACTTGAGCCAGAAGGCGGACATCACCACACGACCGTTGTCCCACTCGACCAACTCGCCGTTGATCTGAATGACGTTCTCGGCAGTGATATGGGTCAGCCGCACGCGGTCCGGCTCGCTCAGGTACGCCCGTACTTGCTGCCCCGGCTCGGGGTGCGTGCCGGTCTCGACTGGGGCATACCGATAACAACCGGCCGCCGCCGGTGCCATCGCGAGCAGCACAACGGCGGCGACCGTCCTAGGAGCTTTCATGATCTGTGCTACACAGTTGCCGTCAACGGGTTCCCACGCTAACCGTGTTGTTCGAGAGTCTCCACCGCACGAACGAATTGGGGTACAGGGAGAACTCGCGCGAAATGACTTCGGTCCCGTCGTCCTTCCGCGCGTGCAGAATGTATGCGCTCTCGAGGTTGTTCTCCTCGAACCGCAGCGTCTGGGTCCGGTTGGGCGCCACGCTACCCAGTGTGGACACCCCGCCGGAACGGCGCGTGATCCGCACCGTCACCGACTGCCGGATTGCCAGGTTGTTCTGCACCTCGACCAAGATGACCTGCGAGGTCAGCGGCTCATCCGTGTCCGGCACTTGGCCGCCGGACGCGCATGCTGTACCCACCAGCAGCGC
>JBDGYO010000261.1:0-4127 GCA_039584015.1 Gemmatimonadota bacterium
GGTGCTCGTCTCGATCCACGCCAACGCGCTGCCGGACGGCGTGAATCCCTTCGTGAACAACGGCACCAGCGTGTACTACAACCATCCCCGCAGCATCCCGCTGGCGCGGGCGCTGGATCGGGCGCTGGTGTACCAGTTCGGGTACCGTGACCTCGGCATGGGCCGAGGAGACCTGGCGCTGGCGCGCCCGACCTGGATGCCGGCGGTGCTCACCGAAGGGCTCTTTCTCATGCTGCCGGATCAGGAAGCGGTGCTGGCCAGCCCGGAGGGGCAGGAGCGCTACGCGCGAGCGGTCGTGGATGGGATCGAGGCCTTCCTGAGGGAACGTGCGCTCGGGCAGCCGTGACCTGATGAGGTGGGTGGCCGCCGCCGCGCTCGTGGCGGTCGTGGCACCGCCTGCCCGTGCGCAGGTGGATCCCTCCGGTGATTGGCGCACGTGGCGGAGCGAGCACTTCCGGGTGCATGGGCACGCGCGGGACTCCGCGGTGGCGCTCACGGTCGTGCGCGAGTCGGAGCGGGCCTATGCGCTGCTGGCCACGGAGCTGCGGCCGCCACGCGGGACCATCGACCTGGTCGTGGCCGACAACGTCGACTTCTCCAACGGGTTTGCCACGGTCTTTCCCTCGAACCGCCTCACCATCTTCGTACGGCCGCCCACGCGTGCCACCTCGATCCTGTACTACGACAGCTGGCTGCGCATGGTGCTGGTCCACGAGTTGACCCACCTGTTCCATCTCGACCGGTCCGACGGCGTGTGGAACGTGTTGCAGACGGTGTTCGGGCGGGCACCGGGACTGTTCCCCAACGGCTACCAGACCTCGTGGGTGACCGAAGGGCTCGCCACCTACTACGAGTCGCGGTTCACCGACGCGGGGCGGGTGACGGGGAGCTTCCACCAGGAGCTGATCACTGCCGCGGCGCGGGATCACCGCTGGGTGCCCGACATCGACGCCACCACGGCGAGTCCGGCGTGGCCCGGCGGGAACCGTGCCTACGCGTGGGGCACCGAGTTCTTCGTGCAGGAGACCAGGCTGTTCGGGGACACCCTGGTGCCGGGATTCGTAGCCAACACCTCCAAGCAGATCTGGCCGTTCGGGGTGTCCGGGGCCTTGCGGGCGGCAGGCGGCGAGGGTGTGGACGACGGATGGGATCGACTGCGCGAGCGGGCCTCGGGCGGATCGTCCAACCGGCCCGACCGGGAGATCCTCGACCGGGGACTGCGGATCGAGCCCCAGCCCGCCGTCTCGCCCGACGGCACGCGCCTGGCCTACGTGCGACGCGATGGGAGGTCGGAGACCCATCTCGTGATCCGATCGCTGGCCAGCGGCGAAGAGCTGGCCACCCGGCGGGTCAACTCCCAACCCGAGATCGTCTGGGTCGGGGACACGCTGTACGCCACGCAGATGGACTACCGCACGCCCGTGGACGTGCGCAGCGACCTGTACCGCTGGGGGCCGGACGGTGACTGGAAGCGGGTCACCGACGCGGCCCGCCTCGCCCAGCCGTTCGCGGCGCCCGGGGGCGGCATTGGCGCCGTGGACCTGGCCGCCGAAGCCCGCCGCCTGGTGGTCGTCGAGGGGGGCCGCAAGCGGGAGCTCGAGGCCCCTCCAGCCGAGGCGTACGCGGGGGTCACGCTCTCGCCCGGGGGACGCTGGCTCGCGGCGGCGCGGCACTGGGAGGGGCGTTGGGACATCGCGCTGTGGCGGGTGGACGATCCCGCGGACGTGCGCCTGGCGACCGACGACGCCGCGCTGGATCGCGATCCGGTCTGGACGCGCGACGGGACCCGCCTGCTGTTCACGTCGGAGCGCGACGGGTTCCCGCAGGTCTACGCCTACCGTCCGGCCACCCGAGAGACCACGCGTCTGACGTCGGAGCCGACTGGGGCCCGACAGCCGGCGCTCGCCCCCGACGGCTCGCTGGTTTACAACACGCAGTACTCCGACGGCTTCGCCCTGGTGCGGTCGGCCTCGCCACAGGCGGTGCCCGCCGAGCCCGCTCCGGGCTCGCGGCGCACGTTCGAGCGCGCGCCCGAGGTCGCGGTCGACTCCGGGGGCTATCGGCCGTGGCCGGCCTTGCGGCCGCACTACTGGATTCCACTGGTACACAACGAGGGTGCCACCGGGAGGTTCTGGGGTGCTGCGACGGCGGGGGTGGATCCGATCGGGCGCACCCGGTATTGGGCGTCAGCCTCGGCGGCCGTGGACCCGTTCCGGGGCGAGCTGGTGGTGGCTGGGGAGCATGCGCGCTGGAAGCACGCCGCCGTGGACGCCGGGTTCGCCCAGCGGTGGGACGGCGGACTTGGCATCACCAACGACGGGGACACGATCAGCGTGGGCGAGCGCGAGCGGTCTGCCGAGCTGGGGCTCCAGCTCCGCTGGCGGCGCTGGCGCTCGTCCCTGGTGACGCGACTCAGCGCGGGTCTCGAGCAGACCACGTTCCTGGACGACGGCGCCGGCGGCAGTCTGCTGTTCCAGGGGCCCACGTTCCTCACGGGTGCCCTGGCCGCGCAGGGGCTCTACGCCCAACGGCCGGCCATGGCCATCTCGCGGGAGAATGGGGTCCTGCTCGAGGGGCTGTACCGTCATCGGGTGGCCGTCTCCCCGGGCGACACCGCATGGTCCTACGAGGTGCGGGGCGGGGCGAACGGCTACCTGGCCCTCGACTTGCCGGGCTTCTCCCACTGGGTGCTGGCCGCCCGGGTCACGGAGGGCCGGACCGGCGGTCCCGCCCCCGACCGGTTCGCCGTGGGTGGCGAAGCCGGCGATTTCTTCGAGTTCCTCCCCGGCTACTTCCTGGGCTCGGGGCGCCGCGCCTTCCCGCTGCGGGGGTATCCGCGCACTCCCAGGGTCTTCACCCGTGCCTTCGTGGCCATCGGGGAGCTGCGCATTCCGGTCGTGGTGCTCAACAGCGGGATCTGGAAGCTGCCCTTCGTGCTGGACAAGCTGTCCGTCTCCCTGTTCGGCGAGATGGGGGGTGGATGGAACGAGGGCGACGTCCCGGCGCGCGACTGGCTACGCGACGTGGGGGGCGAGCTTGTGTCCGACTGGGGCTTTCTGTACGACACGCCGCTGCGGGTGCGGTTCGGCGTGGCCGTGGCGCTCACCGACGCTTTGGGGGTCTCGGCCGGAAGCCCGAGGGGGTATGTCGCCTTCGGTTCCTCCTTCTAAGCTCCGCCATGGGGGCGATTCCCGCGTTGTGCAGGGTGACCATTGGCCGTGTGAGGAAGGGCACGGTCCGGGCGCCTCGCGCCCGGCTAACGTGGGGCCAACACAATTGCGCTGGAGGCTTCGGCGCAGTCGCAACCTGCCACGATTTCTTGCAGGTTGCGCTGCGGGAGCCCGAGGTGCGTCATGGCGGCCGGTTGACACTCTTCGCCGGCGAGCCATAGCTTGAATTCTCTGGGAGAACTGGATGTTCTGTTCTCGGTGCGGAACTGAAGTCGACAATCAGGCCAGGTTCTGCCCTTCCTGCGGCCTGGACCTTGCCACGACCACGCCTCTGGCTGCGGTGCAGCTGGAGAAGAGCGAAGAGAACGAGCTCGAAGTGGTGCGCGAGGCCCTCCAGGACGAGTGGGTGATCGAGAAGGAGCTCGGTCGCGGGGGAATGGCCATCGTCTTCAAGGCCCGAGACAAGCACCTCGACCGCGACGTCGCCATCAAGGTGCTCCCCTTCTCGCTTTCGTTCGACGCCGAGTTCGTCGAGCGCTTCCAGCGCGAGGCCCGCACCGCCGCCAAGCTCGAGCACCCGCACATCATCCCGATCTACCGCGTCGGCAAGTCCGGCCGGGTGATCTACTTCGTCATGAAATATCTGCGCGGCCGCGCCCTGTCGGAGCTGTTGGCCGAGCGGGGAATCCTGGGACCGGCCGAGATCCGCCGCGTTCTGGTGCAGACGGCTGGCGCACTGGGATACGCCCACACCCACGGCATCGTGCACCGGGACATCAAGCCGGACAACATCATGTTCGACGAGGTCGGGAACTCGGTGGTGACCGACTTCGGTATCGCGAAGGCGGCGACCGGGTCCCGCCTCACGGGCACCGGGATGTCCATTGGCACGCCGCACTACATGAGTCCCGAACAGGCGCGGGCGCAGCCGCTGGACGGGCGGAGCGACATCTACTC
>JBDGYO010000262.1:0-4095 GCA_039584015.1 Gemmatimonadota bacterium
CTCGTCGTGGTACGACAACGAGATGGGATACTCCGCGCGCTGCGTGGACCTGATGCAGTACATGGCCCAGCGCCTCTGATGAAGCGCACGCTGGCGTCGCTGGAAGGGCAACCCGTGGAGGGGCAGCGCGCCTTCGTCCGAGTCGACTTCAACGTGCCGCTCGATCAGGGCAGGGTGGCCGACACCACGCGCATCGTGGCCTCCCTGCCCACCATCCGCTGGCTCAAGGACCGGGGCTGCCGCGTGATCCTGGCGTCGCACCTGGGTCGCCCCAAGGGCCAGGCCAGGCCCGAGTACTCGCTGCGCCCCGTCGTGCCGGTGCTGGAGCGTGAGTTGGGCGCGCCCGTGCAGTTCCTCGAGGACCCGCTGTCGGACGACGCACCGCACCGCACCCGTCAGCTGCGGCGCGGCGAAGTCATGCTGATGGAGAACACCCGGTTCCACGCCGGGGAGGAGCAGAACGACCCCCAGCTCGCCGAGACCTTCGCGCGGCTCGGTGACCTCTACGTGAACGACGCCTTCGGCACCGCCCACCGTGCGCACGCCTCGACCGAGGGGGTCGCACGGCTACTCAAACCGGCGGTCGCGGGGTTCCTCATGTCGAGGGAGTTGGAGTACCTCCAGGGGGCGCTGGCCGAGCCGGGCCGCCCGTTCGTGGCGGTCCTGGGCGGAGCCAAGATCTCGGGCAAGATCGACGTAATCGAGGCGCTCCTCCCCACGGTCGACACGATCCTCATCGGCGGCGCCATGGCGTGCACGTTCTACGCCGCACAGGGACTGGAAGTCGGCCACTCCCTGGTGGAGCCGGATCGAATCGACATGGCCAGGGAGCTGTTGGGCCGCGGCGGGGACAAGCTCGTCCTGCCATCAGGCGTGACGGTCGCGAAGGAGCTCTCGTCCGAGGCAGAGATCAAGGCCGTACGCCCGAACGAGATCGGCCCCGAGTGGGCGGTCTACGACATCGACGAGAACACTGCCGATCACTTCACCAAGCAGATCACCGCCGCCAAGACCGTGGTGTGGAACGGCCCCATGGGCGTGTTCGAAACGCCTCCCTTCGACGCGGGGACGGTGGCCATCGCCCGCGGGCTGGCGGCCGCCACCGCGCGGGGAGCCACCACTATCGTGGGCGGCGGGGACTCCGCCGCCGCCGTGGCCAAGGCCGGGCTCACGGCCAAAGTCAGTCACGTCTCCACCGGGGGTGGGGCGTCGCTGGAGTTGCTCGAAGGAAGAGAGCTCCCCGGCGTGGCCGCCCTGGACGAGCTATGACCAAGCCGATCTTTGCCGCCAACTGGAAGATGCACTTGGCGCCCGACGCGGCCCGGGAGTTCCTCACGACGTTTCTCGACGGCTACCCGCCGGCCAGCGACCGTGAAGTGTGGTTTTTCCCCTCGACCGTGGCGTTGCAGGCGGTGGCCGGTGCGGTCGCTGACCGCAGCGACATCAGGGCGGGCGCCCAGAACGTCCATTGGGAGCCCAAGGGTGCCTTCACGGGCGAGCTGGCGGTCTCCATGGCGCGGGACGCTGGGGCGCAAGCGGCGCTCGTGGGGCATTCCGAGCGGCGCCACGTGTTCGGCGAGACCGACGAGGAAACCGGCCTGAAGGTGCGGGCACTGCTCGACGGCGGCCTGGTCCCGATGCTCTGCGTAGGGGAGAAGATCGAGCAGCGCGAGGCGGGCGAGACGCTGGAGGTCGTGCGGCGGCAACTCGCCGTCCTCGAGGGGATCGATGGTGCGGCGTTGGAGCGCATCCCCATCGCCTACGAGCCGGTCTGGGCCATCGGCACGGGCAAGACGGCCACCCCCCAGGATGCCGCCGAGGTGCATGCCGCCATCCGCGCCTGGTTGGGGGAGCGGGGCGCCGACGCGGCGGCGGTGCGGGTGCTCTACGGTGGGAGTGTCAAACCCGGCAACATCGCGGCCCTCATCGCGGAGCCAGACGTCGACGGGGTGCTGGTGGGCGGTGCGTCATTGGACCCCGTGGCGTGGCGTGAGATGGTGCACGTTACGCTCGATTGACTTGTGCGCCGGAAACCGGGTATCTTCCCCGCCGCTCAAGGAGACCAATGTTCCTAGTTCTACTGATCTTTCTGGTGATCGTCTGCTTCCTGCTCGTGGGCGGTGTGCTCATGCAGGCGGGGACGGGCGGCGGCCTGGCCGCCATGGGCGGTGGCGCCTCCACCGACACGTTCCTGGGTGGACGTCAGGCCGCGACGATCCTCACTAAGGCGACGTGGTGGATGGGTGGGATCTTCCTGGGCATCTGCCTGATCCTGGCGGGCCTATCCACGCAGTCGGCCACCCCTCGGTCGGTGCTGGAGGGCGAGCAGTTGGCGCCGCCCACACCGGTGGCGCCGCAGCAGCAGCTGCCGCTCGACGTGGAGCCGCAGCCTCAGCAGCAGACGCCCAATCCCGACTAGCGAGTGACGACCGCACAGCCGGCCTACGTTCTGCTCGAAGACGGCGCGTGGTTCCCCGGAACCGCGCGCCGTTCGTTTGAGCATACCCCCGGCGAGGTGGTCTTCACGACGAACCTCACCGGGTACCAGGAGGTCTTCACCGATCCCTCGTACCTGGGCCAGATCGTGGTGATGACTGCGCCCATGATCGGGAACTACGGGATCAACGAGGAGGATCTGGAGTCGGAGAAGCCACAGGTCAACGGCGTGGTGGTACGAGAGCTCGCCCGCGAGTACTCCAATTGGCGGGCCAGCGGGGCACTGGAGGAATGGCTGGCGGGGCGGGGGATTCCGGTGATCGAGGGCGTGGATACCCGCAAGCTCACCCGCCACATCCGCTCCGCCGGCGCGATGCGAGGCATCGTGGCCCTCGGTGAGGCGCCGGCAGACGAGATTCGTGCGGCCCTGGACGCCAGTCCACGCATGGAGGGTCTGGATCTCGCATCGCGGGCGACCATCCCGAGCGAGCAGCAGGTGGGTGACCCCGCGGCCCGCCGTCACGTGGTGGCATACGACTTCGGCATGAAGCAGAACATCCTGCGCATCCTGACGGCGCTGGAATGCCGCGTCACGGTGGTCCCCGCCGGGACCCCGGCGGCTCGGGTGCGGGAGCTGGAGCCGGACGGCCTCTTCCTGTCGAACGGTCCGGGCGATCCGGCAGCGGTCGCCTACGCTCTTCCCGAGATCCGCACCCTCGTCGAGTCGGGGCTGCCCACGTTCGGGATCTGCCTGGGGCACCAACTCCTGGCGCTGGCGCTCGGCGGCGGGACAGACAAGCTCCCCTATGGTCATCGGGGCGGCAATCACCCGGTTCGGAACCTGGATTCGGGCCAGGTTCTGATCACCAGCCAGAATCACGGATTTGCTGTCAGGGGAACGAGTAAGGTCGTCTCAGGTGCCAGTTCACTCGAGGTGACGCACCGTAACCTCAATGATGACACCGTCGAAGGCCTACGGCACCGGGAGCTCCCCCTATTCGCTGTGCAGTACCATCCGGAAGCCTCCCCGGGCCCCCACGACGCCAGGGGTCACTTCACCCAATTCGTCCAAGCCCTTGACAGTCAACAGGTAAGCCCCTATTTATGACGGCCCAAGCACCCCCCTAATGGGGTGCGATTTCCGCCATCCGGGGCCAAGCAAGCGAGGACGAATGACCAAGGCGGATCTCGTCGAGAAAGTCACGGCCGCAATCGCCCGAACCGCGGGCCCGATGATCTCGAAAAAGGACTGCGCGCGGGTCGTTGACGCCTTTCTCGAGGCGATCAAGGAGTCGCTCTCGGACCAGAGCAACATCGAGATCCGGGGGTTCGGGACGTTCAAGATCCGCATGCGGAAGACCCGCATGGCACGGAACCCCCGCACAGGTGATCCGGTCGAGGTAGCTGCCCGGCCGGTGCCCGTGTTCAAGCCCTCCAAGGAGTTGCGCAGCATGGTGGCGCAGCACGCGGAGGAGCGGGAAGGGATCGCACAGCGGCAGCCCTAGGCTCGCTGCCCAGAACGACATAATGCCGACGGGGCGGCCGCTCGATGAGCGGCCGCCCCGTTGCGTATGTGTGATTGCTCGGGATCAGTGCCGATCCCGGAACGCCTTCCAGAGCCGGGTGTGCCTGCTCTCCAGCGACACCTCCTCGCCGGCG
>JBDGYO010000263.1:0-8694 GCA_039584015.1 Gemmatimonadota bacterium
AGGCTGCGGCGCCACTGGCGCACCACGTTCCGCCGTGCGAGCCGCAGCAGGATCTTGCGGCGTTTGATCATCGGCCGCTCAGCGTGTCGGCCGGCGAGACACGCGCCGCACGGACCGCCGGGTAGAGAGCCGCCACCACGGCCGTCCCGAACAGCGCCGCTGCCGCGGCACCGCCCATGAGCCACGGATACTCCACCCGCAGCACCGGTCGCATGAGCGCCCCGGAGAGCGTCGTCTCCCCGAAGAGCCAGCTCACGCTGGGCGGCGCGTTGTACCACCACACCAGCACCGGCATGGTGATTGCGACGCCTGCGGCGAGGGCGATCGTGCCAAGGGCCACCGCTTCGTACAGCACCGAGCGCACCACCCCCCCCGGCGTGGTCCCGAGGGCCCGGAGCAGGGCAAACTCATAGCGCCGCTCGAACGTGGCCATCAGCATGGTGTTCGCGACCCCGAAGATGGCCATTGCGAAAACGATCACCATCAGGACCCACTCCATCGCCTCGCTCAGGTTGGCGTACTCTACCATCTCAGGCCGCAGCGTCATCCACGACTCCGCGGACACGGGGAGGCTGCCGCGCTCCAGCTCGGCGGCGAGCCGCGTCGCCACCTCGGCGGCGACCCACGGATCCGGTACCCGAGCGGCGATCTCGTGCACCCTGGACGGCGGCATCGCCATGAGGGTCTGCAACACGTCGAGGGGAAACAGCGCGAACACCCGGTCCAGGTCCACCAAACCCGAACGGAAGACACCCGCCACGATGAAGAGATCGTTGCCCAACGAGCCGTCGATGGCAGGGGCAACGACTACGATCTCGTCACCGGGCTCCGCCCCGAGGGTGCGCGCCATCTCGCTGCCGATCAGGACCTCGTACGCGCCGGCCACGGGGTGCCGGCCGCGCTCCAGGCTCTCCATCAGCTTGGAAACCTGCGGCTCCAGCTCCGGGTCGACACCGAGGAGCAACGCGGCGGCCGTGGCCGTCCCGGTGCTGACCAATCCGCCACCGTAGACACGGGGCGTGGCGGCAGCGACAGCCGGGTCGGCCCGGATGGTCGCGACCAGGGTTGCCACGTCCGCGCCCTCGCGGCCGCCGATGGTGGCATAGACCTCCTTGTCGGGGAGATAGTCGTCGGCGTGTACCTGGAGCTGGCCGGTCACGATCCCCGTCCCGTTCTCCACCATCTCGGCCACGAGCCCCTGAAGCAGGCCCACCATCAGGACTACTGAGAAGTAGCCGATCGCCAACGCGCTCGCCGTTACAATGCTGCGCCGCCGGTTGCGACCCAGGTTGCGCCACCCGATGCGCCACCAGCGCTTCTCGCCCACCATCAGCGGACCTCGCTCTGCAGCCGGCGCAGGGAGAAGAACGACTCGTCGAGCTCGACGTCGAACTCCAGTTCCTCGTACAGGATGGTCGTGCGCTCATCCGGCTTGTCCGCCGGTATCACGTCCGTCCGGGCCGGGACCAGCCGGCCGCCCATGACCTTGAAGTCCTGAAACGTCATGGTGCGCGCCAACTCACCGCGGTCGTCGTAGTACCGTGCCCAGATGGGCATGAGGTCGTCCTGGCGTACCTGTTCCTCGATGCGGCCCCACACCACCGCGGCTTCGGGCTTGGGCGTGAGCACGAACTCCCATACCGCGACGCCGTCGCGCACACCCTCGTAGCCGATCTCAATGTCGTAGTCCTCGATGATCCGGCTCTCCTTCACCAGGTCGTCGTTAGTGAAGTGGGAGCCCATCCAGGCAGCGCCCATGAGGGATGGAGGAAGCTTGATGCTGCGATCGACGCGGGGGAGGTAGTTCCAGATGTCGTTGCCGGCCTTGAGGGTGGCCGTCCCCGCATCTTTGCGGGGAGAGAGAATACGGATGAGCGAGTACTCGGTGCCGAGCGACCAGATGCGCATCTCGTAGGCGCGGCTCCAGTGCTCGGTGACGACCTCCATTCCCACAACGCCCTGGCTCGACTCGCCTCGGAGGAGGCGATCGACCCGATCCACGATCTCTTCCGCCGTCTGGCCCTCCAAAGAACCAACGGCGAGGAACAACCAGATTCCACTCAGGATCGTCCTGGCGAGCCCTTTCCGCATACGCTCCTCCCTACCTGGTCACCTTCGCCGTGGACGCCCCGATCACCAGGACGCAATGGACACCCTCCGCGGAGCCTATCGCACAGTGAACACCAGGATGGCGCCGGACGTGTGCCCCGTTCCGAACCGCGTGGTGGCGTCGTTGGCATCGAGGTAGCGTATCTCCGCTACGATCGACGGATCTATGCGACGCAACTCGTCCACTCCACTCTGGTTCACGCCATCGACGTACACCCTGACGGGATCCCCTCCGCTGGGCGCCCGGACGCGGGTCTGCAGCCAGTTGTACCGCAGCTTGCGAACCACTTCGTACACCGTGCTCACGTTCGCCGCCTCGATCGCCGGTCGCGTGATGACATCGACGCCACCCGTGGGGGCACCCCCGGCTTCCTGAGTGCCGGAAGAGCATCCCCCAAGCACCATGAGGCCCGCCGCGATTCCGCTGAGGACTCGAGTGCGCATGATCGCTACCTCCCACTGAAACCGGTCATCCAAGGATGGCCAATTGTGCGGAGCCCGCGCAACCCGGGAACACACGCTGGGTACCGCGGTTGCGGCAGTCCGGCTCCATCGCTACGCTCCGGGGCTCACTCGAACGAGGTCATCATGCGCCGGACAATCTGGGCGGTTTCGCTGCTGTTTCCCCTGGCGCTCCTTCCCAGGGGCGTCGTGGCACAGGACGGGACAGATGATGAACGTCCCGCTCCCCACCCCGTCACCGTGTCGCTGGAGTTCCAGCAGGCCCTGGAGCTGGGCACGCGCAGCCCGACGGGGGAGCCGGGTGCCAACTACTGGCAGCAGTGGAGTGATTACACCATTCGCGCACGCCTCGACGCAGAGGGCAAGCGCGTCGACGGCAGCGTGCGCATCGTGTACCACAACCGCTCGCCGGACACACTTCCCGAGGTGTATCTCCAACTGCTCCAGAACCTCCATGCCCCGGGCGTGGTGCGGAACCGGTCGCAGCGCGACGTGACGGGCGGCGTGCAGCTGAAGCGCGTCGTCGCGAGCAGGACGGAGCTGGAGTCGGTACTCACCGGCGGCTTCGGACCCACGAGCGGCACGTCCCCCCGCGCCGGCTACGGCGTGTCGGGCACGGTCATGCGGCTTCGCCCACCCAGGCCGGTCGAGCCGGGTGATTCCCTCGTCATGGAGATCGACTTTGGGTTCGCGGTGCCGCAGAGAAGCTCGGGACGCATGGGCTGGAGCCGCGACAACCTGTTCTTCATCGCCTATTGGTATCCCCAGATGGCCGTGTACGACGACGTGGTGGGGTGGCACACGGATCCCTACCGGGGCGGCGCCGAGTTCTACATGGGCTACGGCAGTTACGATCTGACGGTCGAGGCCCCCGAGGGATGGGTGGTGGCAGCGACGGGCCGGCTGGAGAACGCCGAGGCCGTGCTGCCAGCACCGGTGCTCGAGCGGTTCCGCCAGGCCGAGCAAAGCGACACGGTCGTCCACGTGCTCACGGCCATGGACTTCGGTCCCGGGCGGGCCACCCGCCGCTCCGACAGCGGCTACCTCGCGTGGCACTTCACGGCGGACAACGTCCGCGACGTCACGTTCAGTGCCACACGCTCCTCGATGTGGGACGCCGCCCGCACGCCAGTGGGTGACCTCGACGGCGACGGTGCCGTGGACTACGCCCGCGCCGAGGCGTTCTTTCGAGGCACTGCCCCTCGCTGGCAACACGCGTGGCGTTTCGTGCAGCACTCCATCGACTTCCTATCGCGCTGGACGGGGGTCAACTACCCGTGGCCGCACATGACGGCCGTCGAGGGAGCGGAGATCATCGGCGGGGGCATGGAGTTCCCCATGCTAACGATCATCGGTGACTACAACCAGCGCAGCGACACCGCGCTCTACAGCGTCATCGCCCACGAGCTCGCACACATGTGGGTCCCGATGATCGTGGGCAACGACGAGCGGCGCCGCGCCTGGATGGATGAGGGCACAACTTCCTTCAACACGGGCCAGGCCAAGAAGGAGTTCTACCCCGGGTGGCAACCGCGAGGGGTACGCCCGGTTCGCGCTCACCGGCCGGGAAGGCGAGATCATGCGTTGGTCCGACTTCCACTACACTGGCGACGCGTACGGCCTGGCCTCTTATGCCAAGCCCGCCACGCTGCTGGCCACCCTGCGCGGCCTGCTCGGTGAGGAGACGTTCGTGCAGGCCTACCAGACCTATCTGAGCAACTGGTCGTTCAAGCACCCAAAGCCGTGGGACTTCTTCAACACGTTCAGCTCGGTGAGTGGACAGGACCTGGACTGGTTCTGGCGGGCCTTCTACTTCGAGACCTGGTCGCTGGACCAGAGCGTCGAGGAGGTCTCCCTTGACGGTGGCCAGACGACCGTCGTGGTGCGCGACCATGGCCTCGCCCCCATGCCGGCGCGGCTCACGATCACGCTGGCGGACGGGAGCGTGGTGTTCGGCGAGATCGGCGTGGAGACCTGGCTGGCCGGAAGGCGACGAGCCGAACTGACCATTCGCACCGACGCGGCGCCGGTACGGGTGGAGATCGACGCCGACCACGTGTTCCCCGACGTGAATCGTGAGAACAACGTGTGGACGCGACAGTGATCAGTCGACC
This sequence comes from Gemmatimonadota bacterium, assembly GCA_039584015.1. GTDB lineage: Bacteria > Gemmatimonadota > Gemmatimonadetes > Gemmatimonadales > GWC2-71-9 > WVYX01. The sequence continues at coordinate 4,686 of JBDGYO010000263.1, forward strand.
CGCACCAACCGTTGCAGGTGCGTGTCCTTGAAATCCGTGGGGTACTTGAGTCCGAAGCCGAAGAACCGGTCGAACGCGATGTGCGCACCCCAGATGAGGCCGAGGCCCATCAGCACGCTTCCCTCGCCGACGAAACCAATCACGAAGAGCATGGCGGGAAGCACGTAGGTGTGCACCACGTTGTAGACGACCGCGCCGATCTTGCTGTCGGCCAGGTACGCGAGGATCGAGAGATCCGGGAGGAGAAACAGCAGGACGAACAGCCACCAGCTGAGCCCGAGCTCCCGATAGAGCAACAGCATCACCACGAACATGGCGATGCCCTCCAGGCGCAAGACGATCCCCGGGTTGGTCGGGTCTCGCTGCTGCGGCACGATCTGGTCGAGCACGATACCCCTCCATGGCAGGACCGATCACGAATACCTCGTGAGCGCACGATCCGCAAGCGGCGGTTGCGCGATCTCCCGACGCGCCGCAAGATCAGGTGAGCGCACGATCCGCAAGCGGCGGTTGCGCGATCTCCCGACGCGCCGCAAGATCAGGTCCATGCCATCGCTCCACGGCATCTTGCTCGTCACCCTGGTCGCGCTCGCCCAGGGTTGCACCGCCGAGGGCGCAAGCCAACAGGTCCGGTCCTTCTCGCAAGTCGGCGTGATCGAGGGATTCTACGGCCCACCCTGGTCCCATCAGGATCGCCTCGACGTGATCCGCTTCATGGGAGACGTGGGCCTCACGACGTACTACTACGCACCCAAGGACGACCCCTTTCACCGACAGCGGTGGCGCGAGCCCTACCCCACCGATCGCTGGGCCGAGTTGGGGGAGCTGGTCGACACAGCGCGGGCCCGCGGCGTCAGGTTCGTGTACGCCATCAGTCCTGGAGGCAGCATGGTGTACGCGGATACCGGCGACTACGGCACGCTGCTGCAGAAGCTGGTCGCTATCGCATCGCTCGACGTAGAGGACTTTGCGCTCTTCCTGGATGACGTTCCGCCGACGCTGGAGCATGAGGCCGATCGGGCGGCGTACGAGACCCTGGCCGACGCCCATGCGGACCTCACCAACCGGCTTCACGCCGACCTGCGGACGACGGGGGCTTCACTCGCCCTCACGCCTACGACGTACACCAATGCCTGGGGTGACCGCGAGTATCTGCGACGCCTCGGCCAGCTGACGGCGCGCGAGGTGCCGTTCTTCTGGACGGGGGTCGACGTGGCGGCGCCGGGAATCACCGCCCTTCAGGCTCGGGAGTGGGCTTCCCTGATCGGCCGGCCGCCGCTGGTGTGGGACAACTACCCGGTGAACGACTTCGCGCGGTGGCGCCCGTTTCTCGGCCCTATACGGCATCGCGCTTCAGATCTCCCGTCGCAGGTCACGGGCATTCTCTCCAATCCGATGAACGAGGCCCACGCCTCGATGATCGCGCTCGCCACGCTTGCGGTCTACGCCGAAGACCCGGCGGAGTACGACCCCGGCACCGCGCTGCCCCAGGTAGTGGAGCGCCTGTACGGCTCCGGCGCCTCCCGGTTGCTGGCTCCCTTTCTCTCTGTCTGGGGCGACTACGCCGACGACCAGAACCTGTTCGAGCCACTGTTCATCCCAGGCGCACCGATCGATCTGGCGGCGGTGGAGCGCGCGCTCGCACGACTCGAGGTGGCCCTGGTGCGACTGGACTCGGCCGCGGCGGCGAGCCCACCCCTGGGCTCCTTGCGCGACGACCTGGCGCCGTTCGTGCGCCGCACGGCCGCTCGCCTGGCCGAGTTATCGAACGATGCCGCCTACGAGCGCCGCGGGGGGACGCTGGCGTTTCGCCGGGAGCTCGAGCGCTATCGAACGGACCCCGCTCGAGCGACGCTCGTCGATGGCGCGCTCGACGAGTGGGCCGACGCGACGTGGCACGACCTGCGCGCCGGTGGACGCTCCAGCGGGGCGACGCCTCGCGTGGCGTTCCGTCACGACGGCGAGCATCTGGTGCTCGCGCTGCAGGTCCCCCTCCGAGCGGTGCAGGTCCGCGAGGGAGCGCGCGTGGGGACGGGTGATCACGTCGCCCTAGTGCTCCAGAACGACTCCCTGCCGCGGCGCCACCTCACACCCGAGGACCTCCTCCTCTTCGTGGCGCCGCCAACGGAACGGCGGCAGCCGAGCCTCCACCTCTACTCACTCCCGGTGGACGGGTTCATGGCCAAGTACCTGGCGGACAACGGGGGCTTCACCTTCTCGGAGTTCCTGCTCTCGACGCTGGCGACCCCGCCAACGGGGTGGGGCGCAGCAGTCGCTCACGGGGTGCGCTGGGGTGCCCGTCCGACCTTGAGCGGATACGATGTAGAGCTCGCGCTGCCACTCCAGGGACGGGAGCGCCTGCGCCTGAGCCTCTCGGTCGTCGGCACCAGGAGCGGGCGACGCGTGGTCTCCGCCCTGGCGCGCCGGATCTACCCGGCGAATCCGGCCACCTTCAGCGAGATCGTCGTGCAGCGCTAGCGCGTCAGGCAGGCTTCTCGTCCAGCACCTCACGCACCCGCAGGAAGAGATCGGTCAGCGTCCACGGCTTGTGCAGGAAGGGCACGTCCCGCAAGAACCCCGAGCCGGCCCGGACGTCCTGCGCAGAATAGCCGCTGGTAAACAAGATCCGGGGATCCTTGCCCTGCTCCTTGAGGGCCTCGTAGAACTGCCGGCCACCCAAGCGCGGCATGACCAGATCGGAGACGATGAGGTCGATCTCGGGCTCGTGCCGGCGGAAGACCTCGAGCGCCTCCTCGCCATCCGCCGCAAGCAATACGGCGTACCCCTGCTCCTCCAACGCGCGCTTCGTGGCGCGGCGAATCCCCCCCTCGTCCTCCACCAGGAGAATCGTCTCCCGACCGCGCATCTCCTCCGCGGCCGGTCCGGGCGTGGCGCCGGCGTCGGGCTTCGCGGCCGCCGCGGGAAAGTAGGCATTCACCGTCGTGCCCTCGCCGGCTTCACTGTACACATGCACATAACCGCCGTGCTGCTTCATCAGCCCGTAGATCATGGCCATCCCGAGACCGGTGCCCTCGCCCGGCGGCTTGGTCGTGAAGAAGGGCTCGAAGACGCGCTCCCTGGTCTCCTCGTCCATCCCCGTCCCGGTATCGGTGCAGGTGAGGCAGATGTACTCACCCGCATCCACCCAGGGATGGGTGGCGCGGTATCCCTCGTCCAGCCACGTACGTGATGTCTCGATGCGCAGGATGCCCCCGTCGGGCATCGCGTCGCGTGCGTTGGTGGCGAGGTTGAGCACGACCTGCTCAATGGCACCGGGATCGGCATTCGCTACGGCATCCGGCTCCGCGGCAAGCAACTGGATATCGATACTCTCCGGCACGACGCGGCGTAGCATGCCGGAGAGCTCCTGCACCAGATGGGTGAGATCGGTCGGCTGCAGCTCGAGCCGCTCACGCCGACTGAAGCCGAGGAGCTTACGGATCAGCGTGGTGCCCCGACGGGCCGCCCCCTGAATGTCCTCCAGGTCGGCTCGCACCTGCGCCAGCTCTCGTGGCACGGAACTCGCCACCAGATCGGCGTTCGCGAGGATCACCGTGAGGACGTTGTTGAAGTCGTGGGCGATGCCACCGGTCAGCTGGCCGATCGCCTCCATCTTCTGGGCCTGTCGCAGCTGCGCTTCGAGCACGCGACGTTCCGTCACGTCCTCGGCGATCATTTGGTAGCCCTCGAAGCTGCTGCCATCCCCGTGTACCGGACGGCCGCTGAGTCGCACCGTCAGGCGCCGACCGTCCTTGCAGCGCCAGTCGACCTCCACGTCGTCGATTGGCTCGCTGCGACCGAGACGCTCCATCAGGATACGACATTCCTCTGGGTCCGCGCACAGCTCTTCGTGCACGCTCAGGCCGAGCAGCTCGCGCTCGGCCGAGTATCCCAACATGTCCACCAGCGCCGGATTGACCGACAGCAACTTCCCGTCCAGGCCCGACAGGTAGATCCCGTACGGGGCATGATCCACCAGCGCCCGGTAGACCGCCTCCGACAACCGCAG
>JBDGYO010000018.1:0-15823 GCA_039584015.1 Gemmatimonadota bacterium
ACGCATCACTGGCAAGGTGAAGTGGTTCAACGACCAGAAGGGCTTTGGATTCATCACGCCCGACAATGGTGAAAAGGACTGCTTCGTCCATCACTCGGCGATCCAGAGCACCGGCTTCAAGACGCTCGGTGAGGGCGAAGCCGTGGAGTTCGAGCAGGTCCAGGGCCAGAAGGGGCCAGCGGCTGAGAACGTCACCAAACTCAGCTAGTCGAGTGCCGTAACGGCCACGGGGGTCGGGGTCCTATCGATTTCGTCGGTGGGCCCCCGGCTGCCCCGGCGCAACACAACGTTCAACCGGGGTGACACATGGGCAGTCGATATACGGTAGAGCAGCGGCACATCACGCATCGCGGCCGCATGTTTCGGTTCGTGTCCTACGAAGGACAGCGCGCCAACGCAGCGCGTAAGGAACCGGCTATTGAGCCCGCATGGTTCCTGGTGAATGCTGGCTACCGGTTGGAGGTCATGCCGCAACAGCCTGGTCAGGAGCCCGATGAAGTCGACCGCCTGCTGACGAAGTGGCTCGAAACAAACGTGGTTCACTAGGGCCAACCGAACGCCGTTCCATCGTCACTTCCCCGCCGCTGCGGGAGGCCCTCACGGAAGCTGAGTTGGCGGATCGGTGGCGGGCGCGTGCACATCCCACCAGCCGGCCGCGCGCACCGGAGTCCACACCGCAACATCCTGAGCGCACGCATCCAACCGCTGCGACAACTCGTCCGCGCTCCGTGGCCGCTGATCAGCGTCCTTGGCGAGGCAAGATAGGATCACCTCGTCCATCGACGCTGGTATACCCAACTCGGTACGACCCGAAGGAGGAGTCGGCTGTGTGCGTGCGTGATGGGTCATGACCTCCATGGCCGTCGTGCCTTCAAAACACCAGCTTGCCCGTCAGGAGCCAATACGCCAGGCATCCAACGGCATAGATGTCCGAGCGCGCATCGATCGGGCGATCGCCCAGTACCTGCTCCGGTGACATGAAGGCCGGCGTCCCGCTTACCACACCGTTCGCCGTGAGCGCGATCTCGTCGCCACCGCGTTGTCCTTGGGGTTTCACCAGGCCGAAGTCCAGCACCTTCACAAAATCCACCTTGCGCCCGTAGCGGCACACGAAGACATTGGCCGGCTTGATATCGCGGTGGATCAGCTCGCGCTCATGCGCTTCGGCGAGGGAGTCGCACATCTGATGCAGCAAGTGCATCACCCGCTCGGCCGGCATGGGACCGAATTGCTTCACGAGCGCGTCGCAGTCGAAGCCATCCAGCAGCTCCGCCACATAGTAGAACGTCCCGTCAGCCGTGGCACCGAAATCGTAGAGCTCGATGGTGTGCGGTGAGCGCATCAACGCCGTCGCCTGGGCCTCCCGCTCGAACCGCGCGAGCATGATGCGGGCTTGCTCGCTGCCGGACGCGCCGAATACGTCCGGACGCACGAGCTTGATCGCTGCGGGTCGCGCCAACATGCGGTGCTTTGCCTTCCAGACCTCACCCATGCCACCCTGCCCGAGCAGCTCCGTAAGACGATAGCTGCCCATCTCCCGTGCTCTGGTCACGTCGAGCCCTAGACCATACACAATGCGCGACCCAAAGTACGCAACCGCGACGGCGATCGCGGGGCTCACAAGAGTGTGCGGGTACGCGCGGGGTTCCAGGTTCACCGCCGTCGTCATCTCGAGCAGGGCCAAGCCGAGCGGCGTTGTTGCCGCCGCTGCCACCGCTACCCAGAGCGTCGTCCGTGGCGGGCTCGGGATGATCAGCGGAAACAGGATGATGATCGGCGTAGTCCAGGTGACGAACGGGAACAGATCCGTGAGATGTCCCAGCGCACCGAGCTCGAGCGCCTAAAGATAGGTTTCGCGGGGGATCAGGACCGAGAGCAACAGACAGAGGGCGATCTCGTACGAAAGCCCGAGGTGTAGGACGAGTTGCGGTCGCACCCGGGGGTTCCGGGCGTATCCGTAGAGAACTGCCGACATCAGGACAACGACCCACCGTGCTACCATGTCGGGGGTTCCCCAGAGGGCGTCGAGACCCTCTGCCAGGGCATCCAACGCCAACAGGAGCAACTCTGTAACGAGAAACAACAGCGCAACGAGCTTCACGCGGTCGCGGGACTTCTCGAGGAGGTCCAGCGGCAACGCCGTGGGTGTGGACCGCTTCGTCTGGTCGGACGGCGAGCTCAGTGCCCGCTGGAGGAGCCGGCGGTCGCTGTCCACGTGCTGGGTCACGAACGAATGGGGGGCAACTGGGACATGCTCGAGAACATAGGATTCGGCACCCGACCCCGCGAGGGCCTTGCCCCTACTCGGCTGATCCAAAGGAGCGCCGCTAAGAGGCTCAAACCCGGCAAGACGTCACGCTACCGCTAAGCCCCGACGCAAGCACTGCCTTGTGGCGACAAGGAATCACAATACATTCCGGTCCGGTTCGCCGTCGCGACCTCTAGGTTCCAGCGGTCCGACTTCACATATCCGAGTAGCTCAATCGCTTTCCCGAGCACCGAATGCTGAGAGGCACGCCCTTTCATTCGCGAACCAGCGCACTGTGCCAGGCACAGAACTGGCGGCGTTGGGCGGGATACGTGACCGCCGGCTCGTACGAGCTGTCGCACGACCGAGAGTACTACGCCATCCGCACCGCAGCAGGGCTGATCGACGTCTCACCGCTGTTCAAGTACATGATCCAGGGTCGCGACGCCGAGCCGTTCCTCGATCGCGTGGTGACAAGGGATGTGGCGCGCTGCGCGCTCAATCAGGTGCTCTACACCCCCTGGTGCGACGAGTCGGGCAAAGTCGTGGACGACGGTACGCTGGCGCGTCTCGGTGACGAGAGGTTCCGACTCACCGCGGCCGAGCCGAATCTCCGCTGGCTCACCGACAACGCAGCTGGGTTCGACGTCACCATCGACGACGTTACAGACACCACCGCCGCTCTGGCCCTCCAGGGACCGACGTCGCGCGAAATCCTCAAGCGTTCCTCCGATGCGGATATGGATACGCTGCGTTTCTTCCGCAGCACGCCAGCCGACATTCGAGGAATCCCGGTCACGATATCACGGACGGGATACACGGGAGATCTCGGATACGAGATCTGGGTGGATGCGCAGAAAGCGGAGCCCCTGTGGGATGCGCTGATCGACGCCGGAACCCCGTACGGCATCACCCCGGCGGGCATACTGGCGCTGGATATCGCCAGAATCGAGGCTGGTCTCATTCTGGTCGACGTGGACTACTTCCCGGCGCATCGAGCGCTCATCGAATCTCGCAAGTCGTCGCCGTTCGAGTTGGGGCTCGGGTGGACCGTGAAGCTGGACAAGGGAAGCTTCATCGGCTCGGGCGCCCTATTAAAGGAAAGGGAGAACGGACCAACCTGGGAGTTCCGGGGCCTGGAGGTGGATTGGGTCGCCTTGGAGAAGGCCTACGCCGAGGTACATCTGCCACCACAGCTCCCGATGGTCGCGTGGCGGACCAGCGTGCCGGTGTACGCCGGTGGGCGGCAAGTCGGATACGCAACCAGCGGATGCTGGTCCCCCATCCTCAAGAAGTACATCGCCCTCGCTCATCTCCACTCCAGCCACGCGCGTCCGGGAACCAACGTCGACATGGAGGTCACGGTCGAGCACCATCGCAAGCGGGCCATGGCCACCGTGGTCGAGACGCCCTTCTTCGATCCGGAGCGAAAGAGGGCATGACATGACCACGACGACTCGCTACGACGCCGTAGTCATCGGCGGTGGCCACAACGGGCTCGTCAACGCGGCGTATCTCGCCCGCGCCGGCAAGCGGGTCGTGGTGCTGGAGCGGCGGCATCTAGTGGGCGGCTCCGTGGTGACGGAAGAGATCAATCCGGGCTTCAAGTACTCGGTGCTCTCCTACGTCGTGAGCCTGCTGCGACCTGAGATAATCCGGGAGTTGGACCTTCCGAGACACGGCCTGGAGATTCTCCCGTTGGAGAGCACCATGACACCGCTCCCCAACGGCGACTACCTCGCGCGCTGGGCGGATCACGATCAGACGCGACGTGAGCTGTACCGGCACTCGCCCAAGGATGCCGAGGCCTACGACGACTACGGCAAGCTGATGTACCACCTCGCATTTGCCGTCAAGCCGATCGTGGCGATGATCCCACCCGATCCCACGTCCCTCAGCTTCAAGGACCTCAAGAGTCTGCTCAAGCTGAGCAGGCACTTCCGCAGCCTGGGCAGCGAGCAGTTCCACGCCCTGTTCAAGCTCATGACGATGAGCTCGGCGGACTTCCTAGACGAGTGGTTCGAGACCGAGGCCCTCAAGGCGACGATGTCGGCCAGCGGCATCATCGGCACGTTCCTCGGGCCACGGTCTCCCGGCACCGCATACGTGCTGCTGCATCACTACATGGGAGAGCTCGATGGTGCCTTCCGGTCGTGGGGGTTCGCCAAGGGCGGCACGGGCGCCATCAGTGAGTCGATCGCCGGCGCAGCAAGACGCTTCGGTGCGACGATACGAACCGAGACCACGGTAGCCCAGGTGATAGTGAAGAACGGGCGCGCGGTCGGCGTCGTACTCGACAACGGTGATGAGATTCACGCCAAGGTCGTCGTGTCGGGCTTGGATCCAAAGCGCACGTTCCTCGAGCTCACGGACTCCAGGCACCTGCCCGACGATTTTGTGAAGGCCATCGAGCGATTCAAGATCCGGGGATCATCGGGCAAGGTGAATCTCTCGCTCAGCGAGCTGCCCGACTTCAAGAGCCTCCCCGGCAAGGGGGCTCACCATCGTGGCGCGATCTCGATCAGCCCGAGCGTCGACTACCTAGAGCGGGCATACGACGACGCCAAGTACGGGCACTTCTCTCGCCGTCCGTACATGGACATGATCATTCCCTCGATGATCGATCCCGGCATGGCACCACCAGGAAAGCACGTCATGTCCATCTTCGTGCAATACGCCCCCTCCGATCTCGAGGGAGGGTGGAACGAGGCGAAGCGCGAAGCGTTCGGAGACACGGTAATCGATACGCTGTCTCAATTCGCACCCAATCTTCCCGGGGCGATCATCCATAGACAGGCGCTCACTCCGTGGGACATGGAGCGTGACTTCGGCTTGACGCGGGGGAACATCTTCCACGGCGAGCTGTCGCTGCACCAGCTCTTCTCCCTGCGGCCGGTCGTTTCCTTCGCGGACTATCGCACGCCGGTCAAGGGATTCTACCAGTGCGGGTCGGGAACGCACCCCGGTGGCGGCATCTCCGGTTGGTCGGGCCGACTGGCCGCCCTCGAAGTGTTGAAGGACTGGTAACGATGACAACCTCGTACGACGCCATCGTCATCGGTGCCGGCCACAACGGACTGGTCACGGCCGCGTACCTCGCGAAGGGCGGGCTCAAGACGCTGGTTCTCGAGCGGCGCGAGCTGGTGGGCGGCGCCGCAGTCAGCGAAGAGATCTTCCCCGGCTTCAAGGTCGACACCGGCGCGCACAAGATCGGGGCGTTCCACCCGGCGGTGTTGCGCGACCTGGGGCTGGCAGCGTACGGCCTGGAGCTGGTCGAGTCGGACCCGTCGGTGTTCAGCCCCCTGCCTGACGGCCGGGGCCTTACGCTATGGCGCGACGCGCAGCGCACTGCCCAGTCCATACGGCAGTTCTCAAGCGCCGACGCCGACAATTGGGTCCCGTTCACGCAACTGATCGGCAAGGCCACCGGAGTGCTCGAGGCGGCGTACCGCACGGCGCCTCCCGACCTCGCTGAAGGCACGTGGAAGGATCTCTGGGCCATGACGCGCCTGGGCGGGAAGCTGCGCAGGCTGGGTCGCAGGGACATGCCCGAGGTCATGCGCATTCTGCCGATGACCGCCAGGGAGCTGCTGGACGAGTGGTTCGAGACCGACGTGGTCAAGGGGACGCTCAGCGCCGCGGCCATCACCGGCCTGTTTCAGGGACCGATGGCCGCGGGCACCGCGTACACCTTCCTGCACCATCACGTTGGAGCGGACAACGGAGCGATGCGACCGTGCATCCGCGTGCGCGGCGGCATGGGCGGCCTCACCGCAGCTCTGGCAGCAGCAGCAACCCAGCTCGGTGTCGATGTCCGCACCGATGCAGCGGCTGAGCAGGTCATCGTCGAAGATGGCCGCGCCACCGGCGTCGTGCTCGCAGGCGGCGACGAGATCGGTGCAAGGACGGTCGTCTCGAACGCAGACCCGCGCCGCACGTTCTCCCAGCTCGTCCACCCGTCCCACCTCACCCCGGAGTTCACCAGGAAGATCCGCAACGTCAAACTGAAGGGCGTGTGCGCCAAGGTACATCTGGCGCTGAGCGAGCTACCGCTGTTCCCGGGGGCAACCGAGAACGGTGACCAGCTGAGCGGAACGATATCGGTCAGCCCCAGCCTCATGTACCTGGAGCGGGCGTTCGACGACGCCAAGTACGGCTCCCTCTCGGCGAAGCCGTATCTCGAGGCCGTAATCCCATCGGTGACCGACGACAGCGTGGCCCCGGCCGGGAAGCACCTCATGTCCGTCCTGGTGCAGTACGCACCGTATCACCTGAAGGATGGACGGTGGGATGCGGCCAGGCGCGACGCGCTAGGCGAAACCGTAGTCGACACGCTCGCCGAGTACGCACCCAACATCGCGTCGGCAATCCTCGATCGGCACGTGCTGTCACCGCTCGACCTGGAAGAAACCTTCGGCCTAACCGAAGGCAACATCTACCACGCTGAGCTCACGATGGATCAGGTGTTCTTCATGCGGCCGGTTCCGGAGTGTGCTCGCTACCGCACGCCGATCGAAGGACTCTACCTGTGTGGGGCGGGGACGCATCCGGGGGGAGGAGTCAACGGTACCTCGGGCTACAATGCAGCCCGGGAGATGCTACGAGACTCGAAGCGGCGGCCTTAGGGACCCGCAGAGCTGCCGCCGCCCGCCGTTGCGGCCGACATCGCCTGTCTCCCCGTGACGATGAAGAGGACCGTCAATAGCGAGAACCCCGCTGCATCCACCCAGACGAGCCAGTTGGCCGCGTCGGTTATGCCGGCGAGCACCGCCACCAGCGCCCACAGTCCATTGACGACCGTCACTCCGAGAATCAGCGCATCCCGAGCTTTCGAAGCCTCCGCCGTGCGTGCGGCCCAGCACAGGACCCCGAGACCGATTGCCGCGGCTCCGATGTCTTGCACCAAGATGGTCTCCAGGGCGTCCAGCGCCGGCACGCCGTACAGGCTCATCGACACCGACGGAACGACGAGGAACGGGATGCCGAAGGCTGCCAAGACGACGGTGTAGATGGACAGCAGCATCTTCAGGGTCATGGGACCTCCCAGCCTCGCTATCACGCGGAATATTCGGCAAACTCTCGCATTCTCTTTGCGGCTTCAGGTCGTATATGTACTAGTTAGGCGCACCCGCAGATAGGGTGGTTCCCCGGAAGCGCGGCTCGCCGTTCTAGGAAGGAGAATAGACAATGGGAAAGCTAAGAAGGCTCGGAGTGCTCTTCTCCGCAAAACTGCAAGCCAGTCTGATGGCATTCATAGGCCTAATCGCTGGGATACTGTATGCATTTGGCGGATTCGTCTACGAGTTACTCACCGGCACACTCAACTCAGGTACAGCACTCGCGTTCTTCGCACTCATAGGTATGCCAGTCATTTTTGCAGCATTCGGATTCATATCCGGAGCCATTGGAGCTGTTCTATACAATCTCGTTGCAGGACGGGTTGGTGGAATCGAAATGGATTTTGAACAACAGGTGTGACCCGGTCAGCTCTCGAGCGCCACGCGGTTCGTTACGCTATCGTAGTACGCGTTCACTTCCCGAATGCGGCCGTTCTCCACGAAGACCCAGTCGCAGGCCTCGACCGTACCTGCCGGAGTCTCCAGCCCGTAGGTGATCGCAGCCCGGCCTTCGCCCTCGATCACGTCCCTCACGGTGATCCCGAGGACGCTCTTGCGCGACATTGGCTCCACGATGCGCAGGTACTCTTCGGCACCTTCAATCCGGCCAAACGGACTCGTGTGGACGAAATCCGGGGTGAGGCGTAGCAGGCTCGGATCGCCAGTGTCCCATGCGCGGAGCCAGGACCGAGCGAGACTCGCGGGCGAATCGCTCATTTGGTTGTCCTCCTATGGAATTGGTCGGCTACTCTGCCTCCGCTCCGGCCACCGGCAGCATCACGCGAAACTCCGTCCTTCCGGGCTCCGACGTCACCACGATCAGCCCCTCATGCCGACCCACGAGCCGCTGCGCGATGTCGAGGCCGAGCCCCGTCCCGCTCCCCACCGGCTTGGTCGTGAAGAAGGGATCGAAAACCCGGCTCTTCATTTCCTGCGGAATTCCCGGTCCGTCGTCAATCACGCGCACCACGATGGATTCCCCATCATGCGCCGCCGTCACTGTCACCCGGCCGCCCTCCCCCACCGCGTCGAGCGCGTTGTCGATCAGGTTGGCCCACACCTGATTCAGCTCGCCGCCAATGCCTTTCACACGCGGCAGCTCGGCCGGCACCTCCACCGTCAGCGCCGCTGCTTTCCCCCGCGCCTTCCCCGCCAGCACCGCCAGGGTGTCGGTGAGCCCCTTCCCGACGTCCACTGGCTCCGGTGCAGACGCGTGATCCATATACGTGAAGCCCTTCACTGCGCTCACCAGCTCGTGCATGCGCGACGAGGTCTGCTCGATGTCACGCGCGAGCCCCCGCACCGTGCACGCGGCCGCTATCCAGCGGAGCGCCGCGCGGAGGTTCTCACCAGCCAGCGCGCCGGCCAGCTCCGCCAGTGTCTCGAGCTTCACGTCGGTCTCGGCGAGCGCCGCCGCGAACGAGTCGTCGGCGCCGTGACCCGTCAGCCAGTCGGCAATCGACTCCTCCCGGTCGGCTCGTTCCAGCGGCGAGAGGACGCTCGTCACGGGCGTGGCCAGGCAAACGGTCCGCACGCGGTCGAGCGTCGCCTGCTCCGACGCATTCAGGGGCGCTGCTCCCAGCGCCCGAGATGCCTCCTCCGACTCGGCCAGCGCCTCCGTCAGTAACCGCGCGCTCCGCACCGCCGCCGATGCGGGGTTATTGAGCTCGTGCGCCATGCCGGCCGCGAGCTTTCCGAGCGACGCCAGCTTCTCCAACTGGAGATCGCTCGACTTGAACACGCGCGCCCGGTCCACCATGACGTGCACGAGTGCGGCCGTCACATGGGGGCACGCCACCGGCATGGCCGCCACATCTTGCCGCGGCACGAGCAGCGCCTCGACCGGCTCGTCGATCACCGTTTTTCCCGGCGCCACCGCCATCCGTGAGTACGGGAGCTGTCCGGTGACATCCCCCTCGCGCCAGTCCATCACTTGCCGCCACGCTCCGCCCTGGTCGGTGAAGTGCGACAAGCGCCCTTTCAGGATGATGTACATCCCGGCGAGGGGCTCGCCCTTGCGCGCAACGGCCTCGCCGACCGCATAACGCTCGATCGTTCCGTGTGCCAGCAGCCACTCCAGCTCCGCGTCAGGCACTTGCGACAGCGTGCTGTGGGCACGTAGCCGCTCGAGCAGTCCGGCCTCGCCCGCTGACGCTGGTGCGTCACGTCGGGTGTCTGTCATCGCGTCACACCATCTCCAGGTTATCGAGGCAGGGTCCGGCGCTGAGGCTACCCCTGCCACACGCCGCGAAAATCGGCCGCGAACTGCTTGAAGCTCCGCGGGGCGTGGCCGGCGAGCGTCTCGACCCCGTCGGTTGTCGTGTTCGCGAAGTTGTTCTCGAAACCGATGGCGAGTTCGACGAACCCGTCGACGATCCACTCGGGGAAACCCATGCCCAGCATCGACTCCTTCGCGGCGTCGTGCGGCACGGCAACGTATTGTACGTCCTTCCCGATCACATGTCCGATGTGGGAAGCGACCTCGGCGAAGCCGATCGCCTCCGGCCCTGTGAGCACGAACGACTGACCGTCGAATCGGCCGTCGACCGCGGTGAGCACGGCGAGCGCCGAATCGACGATGTCGCGCACGTCGATCATTCCGGCCCGTCCCTCGCCCCAGTCGAAGTAGATCGCCCCCTGTTCCTTGACGGTCGGCGCGGTCATCATCGTGTTCTGCATGAAGAACGTGGGTTGAAGGATCGTCCAGACGAGACCGGAGTCCTTCAGGTCCTGCTCCGCCTCCGCGAGCTGCTGGATGATGCGGCTTTCCGGAGCACCAAACGCCGACAAGCGCACGATCCGTGGGGACGCACCTGCCGATTGCAGGGCGGCGTGGAAATGCTTCCAGTGTTCGAGCGCCGTCGGCCCGTTCCACGTACAGAAATACACATCCGTTACGCCGTCGAAGATGTCAGCAGTCAAGCTCGTCGCGTCGTCGAGGTCACCGATGGCTAGCTCCGCGCCCAGTTCCCTCAGCCCCTTCCCCTTCTCGGCGTTTCGAACGAGGCCGCGGACGTTGTTTCCCTGTCCCAGCAACCCCGCGACGACACCCGAGCCCGTGTTCCCCGTTGCGCCGGTCACCAACACCAGTCTCTCCGTCATCGCTGGCTCCCTGTATGGAGAAGTGCGAGGCGTCGCGCTCAGCCTGCCACCGGCTCGGGTACACTCGCCTCGCGGAATTCGAACCGCTCCATCGATACGGTGTGCTCGCCAGTCTCCGCGTCGTGGCGGACGCAGGATTCGGTCGGGTAGAACCCACTGCGCCCGACCGCGGGTGGCGACTTGATGGGGTGGCAGGCGTCCGGCTGGCTGAGCAAGAACGCACGCGTCAGCATCTCCTCATAGAAGATGACTTCGCCATCGTACACGCCGAAGATCCAACTGCGTTTCCATTCTTCACCACTGAACTCAGGGCCCGTCACGTCAATGAGGTGATTGCCCATTGCCGGGACCACCGCATCGACGTCCTGAAAGTCGGGGCTCATGTAGTTGGGGGGAAGCGGCTTTTTCGCCAACTCGTGCTGGTCACAGCGTATGAACTCCAGGCCACACGGCCCATCCTCGAGCGCAAAGACGCTCGCAATCGGCACCATGTAGAAATGAACGTCAAAGTGAGGGACATCGTAGATCCCGGGCGGGATGTGCCCCGCAGGATTCCAGTTGAAGAGTGCCCACTTGAAGGGAACATCTGACCGCGTGGACGCCGCATCAGGCAACGGGATAACGAACTCATGCGTGGGGATACACTCGGTGTCCACTTCCACCTGGCCGTCGCCGTCTCGATCGAAACAGTGATGCTGATCGGAAGGTTCGGTCGGCAACCCCTCCAACGCGCCGGCTGAGTAGACAACACCGATTGCCGTCGGCACACCGCTGTCGTCGAACTCGGCATACGCGGACACGGCCCCGTTTCCGAGCTCGACACTCTGGCCGAGAATGCGTTCTTCGGCGTCACCGCTCGGACTGCAGGCGACTACCGCCGTGGATGTCACCACGACGCACAAACTCGCTGCGCGAATTGGCAGACGTCTCATCATTCCCTCCTGGTTCTAAGGCATCACTAATGGGGATAAAGATGCTCAGAATACCGTAGGCCGCAAGCGCGTGTCGTCCGCTGCCGGGATTGAGTGACAGGATGTCGGTTGTGACGTCACTTGTCGGCACAGATCTCATGCTTTGTCGTGTTACCTCATCACACCCACCCTACCCTTCCGGTGGTCTCCGCTCGGCTGCCGCTGTAATTTCCCGCAGGCACGACGCCCATTGAGAGCGGCCCTACCGTGAGCGACCTGCTAGAATCCGTCAGCTCGGCCCTCGCCGACCGCTACGCCATCGAGCGCGAAGTAGGACGGGGCGGCATGGCCATCGTCTACCAGGCACGCGACCTGAGGCACGAGCGGCAGGTGGCCGTGAAAGTCCTGCGGCCGGAGATCGCCGTTTCGCTGGGCCCCGATCGGTTCCTGCGCGAGATCAGGATCGTAGCCGGGCTCACCCACCCTCACATCCTGCCGCTGCACGACTCCGGGGACGTGGACGGACTGCTCTACTTCGTGATGCCGTATCTCGAAGGAGAGTCGGTGCGCCAGCGGATCGATCGGGAGCGGCAGCTGCCGCTGGACGACGCCGTGCAGATCGCCCGGGCGGCGGCAGACGCACTCGATTACGCGCACCGGCACGGCGTGGTGCACCGGGACATCAAGCCCGCGAACATCCTCCTCGAGGAGGGGCGCGCGTTCGTGAGCGACTTCGGAATCGCGCGCGCGGTGAGCGTCGCCGTCAGCGAGCGGATCACGGACCCCGGAATCGCGCTAGGCACCCCGGCGTATCTCAGCCCGGAGCAGGCGGCGGGCGAGGCGGAGATCGATGGCCGCAGCGATGTCTACAGCCTGGGGTGCGTGCTCTATGAGATGCTCGTGGGTGAGCCGCCGTTCACGGGACCGACCCCCCAGGCGGTAATCGCGAAACGATTCGCTCTAGACGTGGCGCCAATGAGCGCGATTCGGGACACCATCCCGAGCGCCGTGGATAGGGTGGCCCAGAAGGCCCTCGCCCGGACGCCGGTGGACCGTTACGACACGGCTGGCGAGTTCGCCGATGCGCTGGAACAAGCGCGCACCGCGCCGGCCGGCTTTGGTGGTACCGGACCGGCCGAGCACTCCATTGCGGTCCTGCCCTTCGGCAACCTGAGCGCGGACCCCGAGAACGAGTACTTCAGCGATGGGGTCACGGAGGAGATCATCAACGCACTCTCCCAGGTGGAGGGCCTGCACGTGGCCGCTCGCACGTCCTCGTTTGCATTCAAGCACAGAGCTGCAGAGATCAGCGAGGTCGGGTCAACGCTCAAAGTCGCGACGGTGCTCGAGGGAAGCGTGCGCAAGGCGGGCAACCGGATTCGCATCACGACGCAGCTCGTGAACGTCGAGGACGGGTACCATCTCTGGTCGGAGAGATACGATCGTGAGATGGGCGACGTGTTCGCGGTCCAGGACGAGATCGCCCGGGCGATCGTCAACACACTGAAGGTGAAGCTACTCGGCGAGCACGACGCGCCGCTGGTGAAGGAGGCGACGAAGAACGTCGAGGCGTACACCCACTACCTCAAGGGCCGGTACTACTGGAACAAGCGCACGCAGACGGGACTGCTCAAGGGAATCAATCACTTCGATGCTGCGGTGGACGAAGATGGGATGTTCGCGCTCGCCTATGCCGGCCTGGCCGATTCACACAACATCCTCGGGTTCTACGACTTCGTGCCTCCCAGTGAAGCGTTCCCGCAGGCCAAGGCTGCGGCGCTCATGGCACTTGAGATGGATGAGGGGCTCGCGGAAGCTCACGCCGCGCTTGCTTATGAGCTGCTGTACTACGACTGGGACTTCGTGGAGGCCGAGCGGTCGCTGTTCCGCGCGATGGAACTCAATCCTTCCTATGCCATCGCCCCGCACTACTACGGTAACTATCTCGTGGCGATGGGACAGTTCGATGAGGCAGACGCCGCCTTTCGGCGGGCCCGAGAGCTCGATCCACTGTCGCTGATCATCAATGCGGCCAGCGGGTGGGCAATGTACCATGCCCGACGGCACGAGGAGGCCGTGGCCCTGCTGAGCGGGGCCATCGAGCTGGATCCCGACTTCTTCCTGGCGCACCTGTGGCTCGCGCGGACGTTGAGTCAGATGCAGCGCTTCGATGAGGCGACGGCGGAGGCGGAGCGCGCCCGCACGCTGTCGGACGACGCGCCCATTGCGACAGCGGCCCTGGGTCAGGCGTACGCCCTCTCGGGGGCACGCGAGCGCGCCGCCGCGGTGCTGGAGCAGATGTACGGACAGGCGGGCGAACGCCACGTGTCCCCGTACTACGTCGCGGGAGTGCACGCTGCGCTCGAGGATCGTGCCGCAGCGCTCGAGTGGCTCGAGCGAGCGTTCGAGGAACGGTCGCACTCCCTCGTGTTCCTCAAGGTCGACCCGGTCATGGAGCCGCTCCGCGGGGAGCCGGAGTTCGCCGCCCTGGTCGAGCGGGTAGGGCTGCCGTGATGAGCAAGATCCTCTATGTCATCAATCCCGCGGGCCATGGGGGAGCGGGCATCAATGTGTGGGAACGAGTGCAATCAGAGTGGCCCGATCGGATCGACCCTGAGGATGTGCACTTCACGGAGCGGCAGGGCCATGCCCGGGAGATTGCGGCTGCTGCCGAAGGCTACGACATCCTCGCTGCCATAGGAGGCGATGGCACGGTCGGCGAAATCATGACGGGAATCATGTCACAGCAGGAGCCTCGCCCGAAACTGGCCATTCTTCCAGCGGGCACGGGCAACGACATCGCCCGCAACCTGGGCATCCTGTCGTTTGAAGACGCGGTGGCCGCCCTCCACGGCGATCATTCGAGGAGCGTCGATCTCATTCGGATCGACTGCCAGGTCGAGGGCAGCGCAGCCCACCGATATGCCTTCCTGGCGGCCAACGCCGGGTTCTCGGCGAACACCATGATACGACCCTGGATGAAGCGGCTTCTGGGCCCGACGGGGGCCTACTACCTGGCCACCATCCTGCAGATCATCACTTACAAGGCACCACGCATGACGGCGCGTTGGGAGGAGCACGAGTACACCGGCGCAGCCTGGATGGTCATCGTGGCAAATGTCGAGCGCACATCCGGAGGCAGCATGTGCCTGGCCCCCGGCGCACATTTCGATGACGGAGAGCTGAACGTCTCGATCATCCCGTTCGAATCAAAGCTGAGGGAGGTGGCAACGATGCTGCCCAAGGTCCCTTCGGGTGGGCACGTTGAAGAGCCCAGCGTCATGTATTTCCCGGCCAAAGGGATAACGGTGGAAAGTGACCCTCCCGCAGTTCTCGACATCGATGGGGACATCTTCGGCATGACACCGGCCACCTTTAGCGTCTCTCCCACAGCAGTGCAAGTTCTTTGCCCTTAGCAGGACTCCTGCAGTGAGGGGCTACGGCGGCAGGGCCCTACCGTGTACGGTGTCGTAAATCACAGCCGGGTCTGCCGATCCATCCTTAGTTCCATTGCAGGACCCGAAGCCTGACCGAGATCTTCGATGACCTCAATAGAGCGACCCCTGGATCCCCAATTCTTCGCACTGCAGGAGGCGCTTGCGGGGAAGTATTCCTTGGAGGCCGAGATTGGCCGGGGCGGCATGGGAATCGTATACCTCGCCCAGGAGGTGCGGCTGGACCGACCGGTGGCTCTGAAGGTCCTGCCGCAAGAACTCTCCAGCAAAGCGGACCTTCGTGAGCGGTTCCTCCGCGAAGCGCGCACCGCCGCCAGGCTGTCGCACCCCAACATCATTCCCATTTTTGCCGTCGACGAGGTAGGAGAGTTCGTCTATTTCGCGATGGCGTACGTCGCCGGAGAGACCCTCGGCCGGCGGGTGCACGATCGCGGACCACTACCGCCATCCGAAGGCGCGCGGATGCTCAAGGAAATCGGCTGGGCGCTGGCCTACGCGCATTCGCAGGGGGTGATCCATCGCGACGTGAAACCCGACAACATCCTCCTGGAGGAAGACACCGGTCGCGCGCTGGTGGCGGACTTTGGCATCGCCGGTTTGCTAGGGGGGGCGGCGGCGACCGGCGCCGGAGAGATCATCGGCACGGCCGAGTTCATGAGCCCGGAGCAAGCGCGGGGCCAAGGCGTGGATGCACGGAGTGACACGTACTCGATGGGGGTGGTGGGATTCTACGCGCTCTCAGGGACGCTGCCGTTCCACGACGACCATGTTGCCGAAGTGTTGCGGCAGCACCGGGAAGATCCGCCTCCGCCGTTGAAGACCGTCGCTCCGCACGTGCCGACTCGCCTGGCCCGATGCGTGGACAGGTGTTTGGCGAAGGATCCCAGCGCACGGTTCGAGACGGCCGCGGCTTTCTCCGAAGCGGTGGACGGCGCCATGCGTCAGCGGCGCGACGTGCCGGTACCGGTCCGCAATTTCATCAATGATCCT
>JBDGYO010000019.1:0-15818 GCA_039584015.1 Gemmatimonadota bacterium
GCGGGGCACCAACCAGCGCTTGGTGGCGCTGGCCGACCAGAACGCGCGGCACCTGCTGGAGAGCTTCAAGATCGAGTCGCTCGAGACCCACGAGCGCGTGGAGGACCCCGTGTACGCCCTGGGCCGGGACCTCGGGCTCACGGCCGTCCCGCGCAGCTTCGTATGCATCGACATCTCCACCAACCAGGGGCGCGATACGGTGGGCTCGTTGGTGTGGTTCGAGGCGGGACGCCCCCGCAAGAGCGACTACCGCCGCTACAAGATCCGGGAACAGGAAGAGCACCAGGATGACTACGCAGCCGTGCACGAGGTGGTGACCCGGTTCGTCAGCCGCCGCAAGGAGGAGGACAAGCCGCTGCCGGACCTCATGGTGATCGACGGCGGCAAGGGGCAGCTGAGCGCGGCGCACCAGGCCCTCACGGAGCAGGGGCTCGAGCAGCTTCCCCTCGCGAGCCTGGCCAAGCGGGATGAGGAGATTTTCCTGGTGGGGCGCACCAAGAGCCTCAGGCTCGCCGCGCGGGCGCCCTCGCTGAAGCTGCTGCAGCGCGCGCGGGATGAGGCTCACCGCTTCGCCGTCGCCTATAGTCGCAAGCGCCGGGCGGCGCGCACGGTTACTTCCGAGCTGTTGAACATTCCGGGAGTGGGGGAGAAGCGCCGGCGCCTGTTGCTCGAGCGGTTCGGGAGCCTGGCGGGCGTGCGGACCGCCACGCCGGAAGAGATCGCGGCCCTGCCGGGTTTCTCACTCAAACTCGCCGACCGTATCCTCGCCAACGTGAGACGCCAATGACAACCACGACATACACCTGGTCACTCGCCTGTTCTTCCTGCTCCGAGACAGCCGACGCGGAGGGCCTTCCCACCGTGTGCCCCGAGTGCGGCGCCCCGTGGCTGGTGCGCTACGCCCACCCGCCGGACCCCACGGTGAAAGCGAAGCTCGCCGAGCGTCCCTGGTCCATGTGGCGTTACCGCGAGTGGCTTCCGCTACTGGAGTCGGAGGAGCCCGTCACCCTGGGGGAGGGGTTCACCCCGCTGCTGCAGGCACCGCGGCTGGGCGAGGCGCTGGGCCTCTCCAGGCTGTGGATCAAGGACGAGTCCAAGAACCCCACCGGGTCGTTCAAGGCCCGCGGCCTCTCGGCTGCGGTCACGCGGGCGAAGCTCGCTGGGGCGCCCGGGTTCACCGTGCCCACCGCTGGCAATGCGGGCGTGGCCACGAGTGCCTACGGGCGCCGCGCCGGCCTTCCGGTCCGCGTATTCGCGCCGCGCACGACGCCACCACGCATCCTGGACCAGATCCGCGTGTTCGGCGCCGAGCTAGAGCTGCTGGACGGGCACATCGGCGATTGCGGCAAGGCCGCCCGCGCGCACGCGGCGGCGCAGGGAGCGTTCGACGTGTCCACGCTGCGGGAGCCGTACCGCATCGAGGGAAAGAAGACCCTGGGGCTCGAGATCGCGGAGCAGCTTGGCTGGAAGCTGCCGGACGCAATCCTCTATCCCACGGGGGGCGGCACGGGCCTGATCGGCATGTGGCTCGCGTTCAGCGCGCTGCGTGAGGCAGGGTGGGTCAGCGGCCAGCCGCCGCGACTGTACAGCATTCAATCCACGGGCTGCGCGCCCGTGGTGCGGGCGTTCGAGGCGGGGGCGACCCGCACGGAGCCGTGGGAGGACCCCGAGACGATCGCCTCGGGCCTGCGCGTGCCGGCCCCACTGGGCGGGCCGGTCATCCTGCGGGCGCTCGCCGAGACCGGCGGCCGGGCAGTGGCCGTGAGTGATGAGGCCCTGGCCGCCTCGGAGCGGCGCATGGCGGAGCTGGAGGGTGTGGACGCCTGCCCGGAGGGCGGCGCCACCCTCGCCGCACTGGAGGCGCTCCTCGCCGAGGGGCATGTCCGGCGCGACGAATCGGTGGTGCTGTTCAACACCGGCGCCGGGTGGCTTTATCGACGGAATTGATGGAAATTTAGGGTTTACGGTCACGACCGATGCGCATCGCAATTCTCGACCCGGCCGCCGGGATCAGCGGCGACATGACCCTGGGGGCCCTGCTCGACGGGGGCGTCGAGCGGGAGTGGCTGGAGGCGCTTCCCCGCCGGCTCGGGTTTGCCTCGGTCGGCGTCACCGTGCGCCAGGTAGAGCGCGCGTCGGTGGTGGCGACCAAGGTGGACTTCGAGATCCCGAGCGGAGGGCCGGGCGCCGGACACGGGCGCCACGTGGGTGAGCTGCTCGACCTGGTGCACGGGGCTCCCGTCTCGGACGCGGTGCGGGCCAAGGCGGCCAGGGCCTTCGAGCTGCTGGGTGAGGCTGAGGGGCGGATCCACGGCGTGGCACCCGACGCGGTCCACCTGCACGAGGTCGGCGCGGTGGATGCAGTGCTTGACATCGTGGGGGCCGTCGAAGGGTTCGAGCGCCTCGGGGTAGAGACCGTGTACAACCTCCCCGTGGCGATCGGCGATGGCTGGGTGGAGGCGGCTCACGGGCAGCTGCCGGTCCCGGCGCCGGCCACGGCGATCCTGCTGGAGGGGGTCGAGGTGCGAAGTGGCGGACCGGTGACCGGCGAGGCGACCACGCCCACCGGGGCTGCGCTGGTGCGGGTGCTGTCAGAGGGCCCACCTCCCCCGCGCTGGCGGCTCGTTGCCAGCGGATGGGGCGCCGGCGAGCGCGACCCGGAGCACTACCCGGGGGCGCTGCGACTGCTGGTCGCCGAGGCGGCGGCCGAGGCAGGGGTCGTGGAGGTGATCGCGACTGACATCGACGACCTGGCGCCCGAATACGTGGAGCCGTTGCGGGCGGCGCTGTTCGAGGCCGGGGCGGTCGAGTGCAGCGTCTGGCCCACCCACGGCAAGAAGGGCCGCGTCGGCATGCGGCTCGAAGCGCTGGTCGCGCCGCAACACGCCGACCGGGTGATCGAGGCGCTGTTCACGCACAGCACCACGGCAGGGATACGACGCTGGACGACGACCCGGGCTACGCTGGCGCGACGCGAACTCGTGGTGGAGCTTGATGGCAGCGCCAGGGTACGTATCAAGGTGTGGGACGGGCCGTCCGGAACACGGCTCAAGTCGGAGTACGACGACGTGGTAGCGGCGGCGAGTGCCTTGGGGCGCCCCGCCTTGGAGATCGCACGGGAGGCGGAACGGCAGGCGGAGGCTGTGCTCCGCGCCGGCCAGCCCACTCCGTGAGTGAGCGATAGGTCTATGCAAGGAGCGAGGGTGATGACGAGACTGGTGGTTGTGGTGGGGATCGCCGCGGGCCTCATGCTGAGCGTGACGCCGGCATTTGCCCAGTGGCGCGACGCCGACTGCGATTTGGGCGGTGCCGGGCACTTCCTCGTGAACAGTGGCAAGGTGTACCTCGAAGGAGCGAGCGAAGAACGGGACGACACGAAGCAGCAACGTCTCCTGGGCGACGCGCAGCGGAACTTCGTCGAGGCCATCGAGCGCGGCGAGGCCGACAACCCGGCCGTGTGGTACTACCTGGGTCGGTACTACGTCCTCGCGGGCGACCCGCTGGGGGCCGACTCCGCGTTCGACCGCGCCGAGCAGTTGGAGCCCGACTGTGCCGAAGACATGAGCATGCATCGTCGCATCATGTGGGTGCCGCTGGTCAACGAGGCACTCGACTCCATGCAGGCGGACGCCTGGGACGGGGCCAAGCCGTTCCTCTATGGTGCCAACACCATCTTCGACGAGGACATCATCGCGTTCTACTATCTCGCGCGCATCTACGGCAGCGAGGGCGAGATGGACTCCGCGCTCGTGTACTTCCGCAGGGTCGCCGAGATGGGCACGGAGGACGAGACCCGCCTGGAGAATTACAACACCTCCGTGTACAACATGGGCCTGATCTTCGGAATGGTCGGCGAGCCCGACTCGGCGGCGGCGTGGTTCGAGCGGTACCGCGCCATCAACCCCAACGACTTCGAGGCCATGGCCGGCCTGGCACAGGCGTACACCCAGCTGGGCGACACCGAGCGCGCGGCGGCGCTGTACGACAGCGTGCTCTCGCGGGCTGAGGGCATGGCTGCCATGGAGCTGTTCCGCACGGGCGAGTCGCTGTTCATGTCCGAGAACTACGCCCTCGCGGCCCGCGCCTTCGAGATGGGACTGGAGAAGAACCGTTTCTTCCGGCCGGCTCTCTACAACCTCACCAACGCCTATCTCGCGATCTGCCAGGACGACAGCACGTCCGAGGAGGGCGTCCAACAGGCGGCCGCAGCCATGGAGAGCGCCGCGCGGCGATTGACGGACGTGGATCCCTACAGCTATGACGCCCAGAGTCTGCTGGCGGCGGCGTTCCAGTTGCAGCACATGGATGACTCGACGCTGGCCGTGTTGGAGCGGCTCGAGACTCACACGTGGAGCGTGGAGATCGATGTGCAGCAGCCCATCTCCGGCGGCTTCGCCGTCCAGGGAAGCCTCACGAACCTGTTGGACGAGGCAGCGGCGCAGACCGACGTGCTCACGTTCGAGTTCGTCGACGGAGAGGGCAACGTCCTCGCGACCGAGACCGTTGAGGCGCAGAGCCTGAGTATCGGCGAGGAGTATCCCTTCGAGCTGATGGTTGGGGGCGAAGGGATCGAGGCCGTGCGGTACCGCGTCGGGGGGTGACGGCAGGTTGACTTGATTCAGGGGGAGCCATACTCTCCCCCTGATTCGCGGGCGTAATTCAGGGGTAGAATGCCAGCTTCCCAAGCTGGACGTCGGCGGTTCGAATCCGCTCGCCCGCTCTGGAAGCTACCTGCAGCCCGGGATAGGACTTCAGCCCTGTCCTGGGCTGCGTGCTAACGGGACCACGGCGGGCGCCGCGGCCTCGCCCCACCGCCCGCTCGTCGATAGCTTAGCTCTACATCCCAATCCCGCGGGAAACCCATGCCCAACAGCGGCAGGACCAAGACCAAAGGGAAGGACGAGCTGTCCGCCCTGCGCCGACGCGTCACCGAGCTGGAGGCGACCGCCCGGGAGCACGTGCAGGCGCGGGAGGCATTCCTGGAGGCCGAGGAGCGCTATCGGGACCTGTACGACAACTCGCCCGACATGCACTTCACCGTGGCAGAGGATGGGACCGTGCTCTCGGTCAACCGGTTCGGCGCGGATTGCCTGGGCTACGAGCCGGACGAGCTCGTCGGCGGGCCGGTGTGGGTGGTCGTTCACGCCGAGGATCTCGCGGGCGTGCAGCAGCAGGTGGCGGAGATCTTCCGCGCGGGGGGCGTTGGGGCCAGCGAGCTGGAGTTTCGCAAGGTCCGCAAGGACGGCTCCGTGCTGTGGGTGCAGGAGCGTGTGCGCGTCGTCTCGGGCGTCCGCGGCGGCCCCACCGAGCTGCGGATCATCTGCCGTGACATCACCGCGCGCAGGAAGGCCGAAGCGGCCTTGCGGGAGAGCGAGCAGCGCTACCGCGCGTTGTTCGAGGACTCGCGGGATGCGATCTACATCACGGCCACCGATGGTGAGCTGGTGGACTTCAATCAGGCCGCCTGCGAGCTGTTCGGGTACACGGCAGAGGAATTCGAGCGACTCAATGCGCGCGAGCTGTACGCGCGGCCGGAGGACCGCGAGCGCTTCCAGACGGCCGTGGCGGGTAACGGGTCGGTGCGAGACTTCGAGGTGAAGTTGCGCTGCAAGGACGGAACGTTGATCGATTGCCTCCTCACCTCGACCGAGCGGCGCGGCCGCGACGGGCAAGCCGTAGGCTATCAGGGCATCATCCATGACATCACGGAGCGCAAGCGTCTGGAAGAGGAGATCCTGGCGGTGAGCACGCGGGAGCAGCGACGCATCGGGCAGGACCTGCACGATGGTCTGGGGCAACAGCTCACCGGAATGGCCTTCCTGCTCACCGCCCTGGAGCGCAAGCTGGAAGCACGCCAGCTCGCGGAGGCCCGCGACGCCAAGGCCGTCGGGCTGTTGGCCCACGGAGCCATCGCCCAGACACGATACCTCTCGCGCGGCCTCTACCCGGCGGCCCTGGAAACGGCGGGGCTCGCAGGGGCGCTGGAGGATCTCGGGGCCAACGCCGAGATGCTGTTCGACGCCTCGTGCTCGGTGCACACGGGAGAAGCCGCCCCGATCGCCGACCGGGTGATCGGCGGACACGTCTACCACGTCGCCCAGGAGGCGGTCACCAACGCCGTGCGGCACGGCAAGGCAACACACGTGACCATCGAGCTCGGCCGCGCCGGCACCCACACGACGCTGACGGTATCCGACGACGGCAGCGGGATCCCCGAGCCGCTCGAGGAGGGGAAGGGCATGGGGCTCCACATCATGCGCTACCGCGCCCGCATGATCGGTGGATCGCTTCAGGTGGGGCGGGGTACCGAGCGCGGCACCGTCGTGCGCTGCACCTTTCCCACACCACGGCCGGAACCCGGCGGAGAGACTCCATGACCGAGCACAGGAGGCAGGGGGCGCCGAACCACCCGGCACGGGTACTGCTGGTGGACGATCACCCCATCGTCCGCCAGGGCCTGGGGCAACTCATCGATGCCGAGCCGGACCTGGCGCTGAGCGCCGAAGCGGCGGACGCGTCCGCTGCCCTCGCCGCGGTGGAGCGGGAGGTGCCCGACCTGGCGATCGTGGATATCTCCCTGGCCGGGTCCGATGGCCTGGAGTTGGTGAGACAGATTCGGGACCGCTGGCCCTCCGTGAGAGTATTGGTGCTCTCGATGCACTCCGAATCGGTGTACGCGGAGCGCACGCTGAGTGCCGGGGCGCAGGGGTACATCATGAAACAGGAACCCCCCGATCGCATTCTGCATGCCATGCGCGAGGTGCTGCGCAACGAAGTGTTCCTGAGTGACAAACTCAGAACGAAGCTGCTGCATCGGCTCGTGGGGGGTGGCAGGGACCGGGAGCGCACCCCAATCGAACGTCTGACCGACCGGGAGCTCACTGTGCTGCGGCTCATTGGCGCGGGGCGGGGTACCCGGCAGATCGCCGAGGAACTACGGCTCAGCGTGAAGACCATCGAGACCTACCGCGAGAACCTCAAGCGCAAGCTGCATCTGGAGTCGGCTGCGGAGCTCGTGCAGTACGCGGTCAGCTGGTTGCAGGAGGAGAGCGGCGGCTAGCAATCCCCACGGGGGCGTGGGATGTCCCACCAACTGCCCCCCTTGTCCCCAAAAGGGCCTACCGTAAACACATAGCACACCCCAGATTGCATTCTGCGTGGGGGATCCCCCGGTTTTCCGATCCGGGAGCGCGAGTTAATGATCATCATGTCGGCCCGGCGGCGCCGGGACCGACGTACTCTCCGACGCCGTCACGAACAGGGCACGCATGGACCGAACCATCCTGCTGGTCGACGACGATGCTGGGGTGCGCACGAGCCTCGCCAAGCTCCTCAAGGCCGAGGGCCTCGCGGTGGCCACCGCATCCGACGGGAACGGCGCACTGCAGGCTGTGCGACAAGTGAAGCCGGACCTCGTGCTGCTCGACGTCCTGATGCCCGACCTCAACGGCTTCGAGGTTTGCCGCCTGCTCAAGAGACACCCCGACACGCGCCTCATCCCGGTTGTGCTCCTCACCGGCCTGTCGGCCGCGGACGACCGCGTGCACGGTCTGGAGGCTGGCGCCGACGACTTCATCACCAAGCCGCCTGATCGCATCGAGCTGCTGGCCAGGGTTCGCTCGCTCCTGCGCATGAAGAGCTATACGGACGAGCTGGAGCGGGCGGAGGCGGTGCTGCTGGCGCTCGCCCGCAGCATCGAGATGAAGGACCCGTACACCGAGGGTCATTGCGAGCGCCTCTCGGCGTACGCGGCGGCGCTGGGATTGCGCATCGGACTCGGCATCGACGAGACGACGGCATTACAGCGCGCAGGGGTGCTGCACGACATCGGGAAGGTGGCGATCCCCGACTCGATCCTGCTCAAGCCCGGCCCGCTGGACGACGACGAGTGGGACGTCATCCGCGAGCACCCCGTGACCGGCGAGCACATCTGCTCCCCGATCCGATCGTTCGCCCCCGTGCTACCGATCATCCGGCACCACCACGAGCGCTACGACGGCTCGGGCTATCCCGACGGGCTCAGCGGCACCGAGATCCCGGTCACCGCCCGCGTGCTCCAGGTCGTCGACGTGTACGACGCCCTGACGACGGCGCGCTCATACAAGCCGGCGCTCACTCCGAGCGAGGCGCTCAGCACGATGCAGGAAGAGGTGGACAAGGGCTGGTGGGATCCGCAGATGTTCGGCGAGTTGCGCGGTTTGTTGGCCGAGACCGAGACCGAGCTCACCGCCGGCGAGACGGTCCCGCCTCCGGTATGACCTCCTCCCTCGACAACCTCTCTCAAACCCTAGTCCGTGCGCTCCCCTTCGGGTTCGACATCGTCGCGCCCGACGGGACCGTGCTCTACGTCAGCGAGCGTCAAGAACAGCTGTTGGGAGTGGACGCGGTCGGCAGGCGGTGCTGGGACGTGTACCGGGACGACCGCACCCAATGCGAGCATTGCCCGCTGCGCCAGGGCGTCGCCCCCGGTGAAACGGCGATGATCACTTCGTCCGGCGTGCTCGGTGGCCACACGTTCCAGATCTACCATACCGGACTCCTCTGGGAGGGGCGGCGGGCGGTCCTGGAAGTGTTCCACGACGTCAGCGCCGTCACCAAGGCCGAGGAGCGCCGCATCAGCAGCGAGGCCAAGCTCCAACTCCTGATCAATCAGGTCCCGGCGCTGCTCTGGACGATCGACACCGATCTGCGGTTCACCTCTTCGGGGGGCGCGGCCCTCGCTGGGCTCGGCCTGCGGCCCGGTCAAGTCGTGGGCATGACGTTGTACGAGTATTTCGACACCGACGATCCCGCTTTCGAGCCGATTGCCATGCACCGGCTCGCCATGGAGTCCGGGGAGCGCGTCTCGTACGACTTCGAGTGGTCCGACAACTCGTACGAGGTGCTGCTGGAGCCGCTGCGGGACCAGCGGGGTCGGACCACGGGCTGCATCGGCATCGCCGTCGACGTGACCGAGCGAAAGCGGGCAGACGAGGTGCTACGGCAGTCCGAAACGAAGTATCGCGGCCTGGTGGAGCACGCCAACTACGGGATCTACCGCTCGAGCCCGGAGGGCCGGTTTCTCGCCGTGAACCCGGCGCTCGTGGAGATGCTGGGCTACGACTCCCCGGCGGAGCTCATGGGGATCGACATGGAGCGGGACCTCTACGCCCACTCGAGCGAGCGCCCCCGTCTGGTGGAGCAGTACCGCGAGCGTGGCCGGATCGACAACCTCGAGCTCGAGTGGAAACGGAAGGACGGGCACACCATTACAGTCCGGGTGAGCGGCCGTCCGATGCACGCTACCGGCGGTGACCTCGAGTTCTTCGAGATGATCGTGCAAGACGTCTCGGAGCAACGCCAGCTCGAAGCACAGCTGCGCCAGGCGCAGAAGATGGAAGCCATCGGACAGCTGACCGGCGGCATCGCGCACGACTTCAACAACCTGCTCTCCGTGATCACCCTCAATGCCCAGCTGGTCGCGGCCAGCCTGGAGACCACGCCGTCCGAGGCGCTGCCCGAGTTGGAGGATATTCAGGAGGCGGCACGTAAGGCGACGATCATGACCAAGCAGCTCCTCGGGTTCAGCCGGCACGCCGACCTGCGGATGGTGCCTACCGATCTCGCCCGCGTCGTGACCAAGCTCTCATCCATGATGCGCCGGGTACTGCCCGAGAACATCAGCATCCGCATCGACACGGAGGAGGCCGTCCTTGCCGTGCGGGCCGACGCGGGGGCCGTGGAGCAAATGCTGCTGAACCTCGCCACGAACGCGCGGGACGCGATGCCCGACGGCGGCAAGCTGCACATCGAGGTCACCGAGCGTGAAGTGCAGGAGGTGACGCTCGCGTCCCACCCGTGGATCAAGGCGGGACGCTACGTGTGCATTCGGGTGCGGGATTCCGGCGTCGGGATGGACGAGGAGACTCGTTCCAAGATCTTCGAGCCCTTCTTCACGACCAAGGCCCCGGGCGTGGGCACCGGCCTCGGGATGGCAATGGTGTACGGGCTCACGAAGCAGCACGGGGGATTCGTAACCGTGCTGACCGCGCTGAGGGAGGGGACCACGGTCGAGCTGTACTTCCCGGTCGTGGGCGAAGCGGCCCAGCCCCTGGACTCGGTCGATTCCCTGGACGGAGTTCGGGGCGGCAGCGAGACGATCCTGCTGGTGGAGGATGAGGATACGCTGCGCCGCTCGGGCAAGCGGGTGCTCGAGAAGTACGGCTACACCGTGCTGGTGGCTGCCGATGGCCAGGAAGGTCTGGAGCTGTTTCGCGCCCACAAGAACGAGATCGACCTCGTGGTGTCTGACCTCGTCATGCCGAGGGTCGGCGGCGCACAACTGCACCGCGCCCTGCGCGAGGAAGGTGACAGCGTACGGTTCCTGCTCGCCAGCGGGTACATCGGACGCGAGTCGGGTGGACACGAGGTGCTCGATCCTTCCATCCCGATCCTGCACAAGCCGTGGGCCCTGCCTGACCTGCTGACGAAGATCCGCGAGCTGCTCGACCAGAAGTGATCCAACGGGGCCGCATTTGCCGCGGTCCTCCCTCCCGACCATTTTTCCTAGTGAGAGCAACACCGGGTGGTCCCGTCACCGACGGAGGGAGGGAATCATGAAGCAGCTATCGTATGTCGCGGTCATGCTGGCGGTGGGCCTGGGGCTCGGCTGCGCCAGCAGTGGGGGCAGCAGTAGCCAGACGGTGGGCGGAGACCAATCTCTGCTCACCGCCGCCGAACTCAGCCAACAGGACTGGCGCAACTGCTACGAGGCGGTCGAGACGCTGCGGCCCTTCTGGCTCGTCAAGCGCGGGGCGCGTGACCTGGGCGATGCAGGCCAGATCTGGGTGTACGAGGGCAACGTGCGTATCGGCGGCGTGGAAACCCTGCGTGGCATCAATGCCAGCAATGTCGCCTCCATGCAGTTCCTGAGTGCGTCCTCGGCACAGCAGCGCTGGGGACCGGGCCATGAGCACGGCGTGATCCTCGTGGAAACGCGTCGCTGAGGGTGCCGGGCGTCGCGCGGCCCCTCCGTGTGGTGGGGCTGGCGCTCGGGCTCGCCTGCGCCAGCAGCGGGGGCGGGGGCGGCACCCCCACCCCCAACGACATCCTCACGGCGGAGGACATCCAGGCCGACCGCCACGCCTGGGCGAACACCTTCGAGGTGGTGCTGCGACTGCGTCCCGAGTGGCTCCAGCCACCGGACGACTACGACTTCACCGACCCCGGGGAGGTCATCGTCTACCTCGACGGCAGTCGCATAGGCGGAGTGGGCGCAATGCAGGAGATCCCGGCCCCGCTCGTGGTCGCGATCCGCTACTACGACCCCGCCACGGCACGGCGCCACTTCGGGCTGGACCATCGAGGCGGTGTCATCTCGGTCGACACTCAGTAGGGAGGAGCCTTCCCACATGGTCCGGGTGCAGGCCGTGCATCCCGACTCGGTCGGGGCCGAGCTCGGGATCACCCCCGGCTTCGAGTTGCTCTCCATCGGCGGGCGCGAGCTCACGGACTTCCTCGACTGGGAGTTCCTCTCCGCCGAGGAGCGCTTCGTGTTGCTGGCCCGCACCCCAAAAGGGGAGGCCGTGGAGTACGATGTGGAGCGGCCCCACGACGCCCCGCTGGGCATCGAGCTCGATCCCCCACGCATCCGGCGCTGCGCCAACCGTTGTGACTTCTGCTTCGTGGATGGTCTCCCGGAGGGACTGCGGGAAGCCCTATACATCCGCGACGACGACTACCGCCTCTCGTTCCGGTACGGGAACTTCGCGACGCTCACCAACCTGAAGCCGTGGGACGTGGAGCGGATTCTCGAGTACCGGCTCTCGCCACTCTACGTCTCGGTGCACGCGACCGATCCGGTCGTGCGCCGCCGCCTGCTGCGCCATCCCCGAGCGGCGGCGATTCTCCCGCAGCTCCAGGCCTTCGCGCAAGGCGGGATCCGCTTCCACACGCAGGTCGTGCTGCAACCCGGGCTGAATGACGGCGACGTGCTGCACCGCTCCCTCGACGACCTCTACACCCTGGGCACGTCCGTGCTCTCGGTGTCCGTCGTACCCGTGGGCCTCACTGAATACAGCAAACACCAGTTGGTGCGGGAGCCCACCCAGGAGGAGTGTCGCGCGGCCGTGGCGGCCCTGGAGATCTCGCAAGCGCGTGCCCACGTGGAGCGGGGCACGCACTGGGCGTACGGGGCGGACGAGCTGTACCTCGTCGCGGACCTCGACCTTCCTCCGGCGGAGCGGTACGACGGGTTCGAGCAAGTGGAGAACGGGGTGGGGAGCGTGCGCTACTTGCAGCGGCGCATCACCGAGGGGCGTGAGGAGCTGCGCGACCTGGGGCCCATGCGCGTTGGCGTGTTCACCGGCACGGCCATGCAGCGCCTCATGCCGCTGGTCGTGGAGACGCTGCGGGCGGCCACCGCCGCGCAGTACGAGCTCGTCCCGCTCGAGAACGATCTGTTTGGACCATCCGTCACCACCGCTGGCCTGCTGCCGGGACGGGCCTTCCAGCGGGCACTGCGGGAGCACACCGACCTCGATGTCGCGTTGCTTCCGGCCGAAGCGGTGAGCGACGCCGGGCTGTTCCTCGACGACGTGCGCTTCGAGGACCTGGTCGAGGCGGCACCCATGCCAGTGCGGCTGTCGTACGACTTCGTGGACGTGCTCGCGAACGGCGGGACGCCATGAGACAGGCGACGGTGGCCATCATAGGCCGACCCAACGTGGGGAAGTCGACCCTGTTCAATCGCATCGTGGGCGGGCGGCGCGCGATCGTCGACGACCGCCCCGGGGTCACGCGCGACCGACACTACGCGCAGACCGAATGGACCGGCCACCACTTCTGGTTGGTCGATACCGGCGGCTGGGTCGTGGACGCGGACGACGCGCTGCACAGCAGCATCCGGCAGCAGATACAGTTCGCCATCGACCAATCCGACGTGATCGTGTTCGTGGTGGATACGCAGACGGGCGTACACCCTATGGATCACGAGGTCGCGCTGCTGCTGCGGCGCCACCGTGACCGCGTGGTGGTCGCCGCCAACAAGGCCGACGACCTAGCCGCCGACACCTCGCATCACGCGTTTCACGAGCTCGGCCTGGGCGACCCGCAGCCCCTGTCCGCATCCACGGGGAAGGGGAGCGGCGACTTGCTGGACCGCATCGTGGCGCTGCTCGCCACCGCACCCGAGGAGGCCGAGGAGGACATCATCCACGTGGCCGTCGTAGGCCGCCCCAACGTGGGAAAATCGAGCCTCGTCAACCGCCTGCTGGGCGAGGAGCGGACGGTGGTAGCCCCTGAGGCCGGCACCACGCGGGATGCCGTCGACTCCCCCTTGCGGTACCATGAGCAAACGCTCAACTTCATTGATACCGCGGGGTTACGGAAGCGATCGAAAGTAGAGGATGAGATCGAATTCTACTCGGCCCTGCGGACGGAGCGGGCGATCGAGCGAGCCGATGTGTGCGTGCTGGTGGTGGATGCCACGCGTGGCGTCGAGGCCCAGGACCTGAAGATCGCCCAGGCAGCGTGGGAGCGGGGGAGCGGGCTCGTGGCGGCGATCAGCAAGTGGGACCTGGTCGACAAGGACACGCAGACGGCGGCCCACGGTGAACGCCAGGTCGTCGAGCGGGCCCCGTTCATGGGCGCCGTTCCGTTTGTCTACGTCTCGTCGGTCACCGGCCAGCGCGCCCGCAAGGTGCTCGACCTGATCCTGGAGGTGGCCGAGGCGCGTACGCAGCGGGTCGCCACCGCCGACGTGAATCGGGTCCTGCAGGAGCTCGTGGATCGCAATCAGCCACCGCAGCGCGGTCGGCAGGAGGTCAAGCTGCTCTACGGATCACAGGTGGCCACGGCACCACCCACCATTGCCATCGTCACCAACCGACCGGACGCGATCCCCGAGTCGTATCGGCGGTTTCTCGAGCGCGGCTTCCGCGCGGCGTGGGGGTTTACCGGCGCGCCCATCCGGATTCGGTTCCGTCGCAAGCGCAGCAAGGGGACGCGGTGAGCCTCATTCCCTGGCTGCTGGGCGGCTACCTCGCCGGCGCGATCCCCACGAGCTACCTCGCGGCGCGCTATGGCGCGGGGATCGACTTGCGCGAGCACGGCAGCAAGAACCTGGGCGCCACCAACGTCTACCGGGTGCTGGGATGGAAGTACGCCGTCCCGGTGGGACTGTTCGACGTCGCGAAGGGCGCCGTGCCCGTGTTCCTCGCCGCGATCTTCCTGCCGCAGCCCTGGGCGCCCCTCGCCGTGGGCGTGGCGGCGGTTCTGGGCCACGTGTTCTCCGTGTTCCTGCGGTTCCGGGGTGGCAAGGGAGTCGCGACGGCCGCCGGAGTGGTGCTGGCGCTGGCCCCGGCAGCCCTCGGCATCGCGACGCTCGTGTGGCTCGCCGTGCTGCTGGGCACCGGCTACATGTCCCTCGCCTCGATGCTCGGCGCGATCACGTTCCCCGTGGCCGCGCGCGTCGTGTATCCGACCAACCGCTACGCGCTGGCGGTCGGGATCGCCCTCGCGCTGTTTATCGTGTACACCCACCGCATCAACATCAAGCGACTCCTGTCGGGCACCGAGAACCGTTTCGGGCGCCGGGCCCGGCACGCGAAGGAGGATGCCTGAGTGCGGGTCGCCGTCATCGGCGCCGGGAGCTGGGGCACGACTCTCGCCGACCTGTTGGCCGGCAACGGACACCGGGTGAAGGTCTGGGCGCGCGAGCCCGAGGTCGTGGAGTCGATCAATCGCGACCACGTGAACACGATGTTCCTCGCCGACTCCCGGCTGGCCGAGACACTGGAGGCACACGCGGAACTCGGGAGTGCCCTGGAGGGTGCCGAGCTGGTCGTGTCGGCGGCGCCGTCCCACGCGGTGCGCCGGGTGAGCACGGAGATCGCCGGGACGCTGGGTACCGCGACGCCGCCAGTGGTGAGCATTTCCAAGGGACTGGAGTCGGACTCGCTCAAGCTGATGAGCGAGGTGCTGAACGAGACGCTGCCGAGCGCGCCGGTGGTGGCCCTGTCGGGCCCCAGCTTCGCGCAGGAGGTGTACGAGCGCCAGCCGACGGCCGTGGTGGCCGCGTCGACCGACCGACCGGCGTCCGAGCTGGTACAGCAGGCCTTCTCGGCCGCGCACTTTCGGGTCTACACCAGCGACGACGTGGTGGGAGTGCAGCTGGGTGGCGCCCTCAAGAACGTAATCGCGATCGCCGCCGGCCTGTTGCACGGCCTCAAGCTGGGACACAACACCCTGGCGGCGCTGATCACTCGAGGCCTCGCCGAGATGAGCAGGGTGGGGGAAGCGATGGGAGCGAGCCCGCGCACCTTCGCGGGCCTCGCGGGGATGGGTGACCTGCTGCTCACCGCCACGGGCGCCCTCTCACGCAATCGCTCGCTCGGCATCGAGCTCGCGGAGGGTCGCACGCTCGCGGAGATTCAGGCGAGCCGACGCACCGTGGCAGAGGGGGTACGGACCGCGAAGGCCGCGGTGGAGCTGGCCGAGCGCACCGGAACCGAGCTGCCCATCGCGGTTGAGGTAGCCAACATCCTGTTCGAGGGGAAGCGCCCCGAGCACGCAGTGCGCGACCTCATGGAGCGGGAACTCAAGGCGGAGCACTGGCGATGACGGCCTCGCGTCCCGTGCAGGAGTTCTTCTCGATCGGCGACGTCTGTCAGCTCACCGATCTCAAACCGCACGTGCTGCGGTACTGGGAGAGCCAGTTCCGCTTCCTCAATCCCGCCAAGAACCGCTCGGGGAACCGCGTGTACCAGCGACGCGAGATCGAGCTCATCATGCTCGTGAAGCACCTGCTGTACAACGAGAAGTACACCATCGAGGGCGCG
>JBDGYO010000264.1:0-4088 GCA_039584015.1 Gemmatimonadota bacterium
GAACCCGTTCCGTCTCTACCCGGCGTCCGGTCCGGCATCGTACGACTCGGCGCGCGCTCTCATCGCCGACAACCCGCGGGTCGTGTTCGCCACCAGCGTGCGGTTCATCGCCAACCGCGGACACGTGCAGATGCCCGACTCGCTGGCGCAGCTCATCCAGCAGAGCGACTCGCTCAAGCCCACCGTCGTCGCGTCGCTGGGCTCGCCGTACCTACTGCAGCAGCTCCCGACGTTCACCGGAGCGTTCCTGATCGCGTGGAGCGACGTGCCGGCCACCGAGCGCGCCGTAGCCCGGGCCCTGCGGGGTGGCGCGGCGATCGCGGGACGCCTGCCTATCACGGTGTCCGAGGCGTACCCCCGGGGGTACGGGGTGAGCCTTGCCGCCGCGCTCACGCCCCAGCGGCTGGACGGTGTCGCGCGCTTCCTGGAAGCAGAGGTCGACGCGGGCGCTTTTCCCGGCGCGGTTCTCGCGGTGGGGTACCGGGGTGCCGTCGCCCTCCGGGCGGTCGGCCGGTACGGCGAGGATGACCCGAGGCCGGTGAGCGACAGCACCGTGTACGACTTGGCGAGCCTCACCAAGGTGGTGGGACTCACCACCGCGACCATGCTGCTGGTCTCCGAGGGCAAGCTCGCGTTGGACAGCTCGGTCCAGTCGTACCTCCCGGGTTTCCAGGGCGCCGGCAAGGAGCAGGTCACGGTGCGCCATCTCCTCACACACACCTCGGGCCTGCCCGCGTGGGATACCCTCTACCTCAAGGCCGACACGCCCGACGAGGCGGTGGAGATCGTGCTGCGCACCGCGCTGGAGTCGGTGCCGGGCGAGCAGTACGTCTACTCCGACCTGGGTGCCATCACGCTCACCAAGGTGGTGGAGACGGTCGCGGGAGAGACGCTCGATACGCTGCTGGCGCGGTGGGTGTTCGCTCCGCTGGCCATGGGCCACACGCGCTTCCGACCGCCCACGGAGTGGCTCCCCCTGATCGCCCCCACGGAACGGGACCCCTGGCGTGGTCGCCTCGTCCATGGCGAGGTCCACGACGAGAACGCGTTCCGGCTCGGTGGCGTGTCGGGGCATGCGGGGCTCTTCTCCAACGCGCCGGATCTGACCCGGTTCGCTCGCTGGCTGCTGGACGCCCGCGCGGGGCGGCTCGAGGAGGAAGCCCGTCCATACCTGCCTGCCGACCTGGTGCGCGGTTTCACGAGCAAGCAGGCGGGGCCGGAGGGCTCGACCCGAGCGCTGGGTTGGGACACGCCGTCTGCGGGCGGTCGCAGCTCGGCCGGGACCCTGCTCTCCCGCTCCAGCTTCGGTCACACCGGGTTCACCGGGACCAGTATCTGGATGGATCCGGAGCGCGATCTATTCATCATCCTGCTCACCAACCGGGTGCATCCGACACGCGAAAACCGCGCCATTCTGCGGATTCGCGGGCAGGTGGCGGATTCGGTGGTGCGGGTGCTGGAGGCCCTGTAGCGTAACTCACGTCTCAATAACACTTTGCGTTTTCCCGGCGTTGACACCCATCCAGGGACCCTCTAACTTGCGCGCTCGAATGGAGGAGCGAGCATGACGACGACTCAGCGCCCTGAAGCGACGGTCCAGGTGAACCTGACGGACGAGGCCGTCGGACAGGTGACGAAGTTCATGGAGCAGGAGGATGTGCCTCAGGACAGCGCCGGTTTGCGCATCGCGGTGCTGCCCGGGGGGTGCTCGGGCTTCCGGTACGGGCTCAACATCGAGGAGCGGCCGTTGGATGACGACATGGTGGTCGACATCAGCGGCATCCGCGTGTTCGTGGACGCCTTCAGCGCCCAGTACCTCAGCGGCACGACCATCGACTACGTGACGAACATGCAGGGGTCGGGATTCACCTTCGAAAACCCGAACGCCACTGGCGGCTGCGGGTGCGGCAGCTCCTTTACTGCCTGACGGATCCGCGACCTTGACCGACTGCTCTCGGGGGCCTGCGCGTGACGCGGGCCCCTGTTTCTTTGGGAGGAGTCCCCGGTGAGCGTGCTGGACGTGCTGGTCATGGGGGCCTACTTCGCCGCCGTCATTGCCATCGGTGTCTACTTCACCCGCCGTCAGCGCGACGCGTCCGACTACTTCCTGGGCCGCCACACGCTGCCGTGGTGGGCCGTCATGTTCTCCATCGTCGCCACCGAGACCTCGGCCCTGACGGTCATCTCCGTCCCCGGCCTGGCGGCCCGCGGTGACCTGACCTTCCTGCAGCTCCCCCTAGGGTACCTCGTCGGCCGCGTGGCGGTGTCCGCCTGGCTGCTGCCCGGCTACTTCCGCGGCGAGCAGGAGACGGCGTACGCCCGCCTCGAGACACGGTTCGGCGCCGGCACCCGCCGCATCGCGGCCGCGATCTTCATGGGCATCCGAGCCTTGAGCGACAGCGTGCGGGTGTTCGCGGCGGCCATCCCCCTGGCCATCATCACGGGGTGGCCCATCTGGACCAGCGTCATCGTGGTGGCGGTGGTGACCCTGGCCTACACCTGGGCCGGCGGCATCAAGGCGGTGGTATGGGTGGATGTGGTGCAGCTGGTCATCTATGTGGTGGGAGGGGTCGCCACGGTCGTGGCGGCGTCCATCCTGATCGGCGACCTGGGCGGCGCGTGGCAGACAGCGGCCGCCGAAGGCAAGCTGCGCGTGTTCGTCTGGTCGACGTCGCTGCAGCCGACCTACACCTTCTGGAGCGGGCTCATCGGCGGTGCGCTGCTCTCTGCGGCATCCCACGGCACCGACCACCTCATCGTG
Source organism: Gemmatimonadota bacterium (assembly GCA_039584015.1). Classification (GTDB taxonomy): domain Bacteria; phylum Gemmatimonadota; class Gemmatimonadetes; order Gemmatimonadales; family GWC2-71-9; genus WVYX01. The sequence continues at coordinate 2,762 of JBDGYO010000264.1, forward strand.
CAGCGGCTCCTCGCCACCCGGAACCTGAGCGACGCCCGCCGGGCGCTCATCGGATCGGGAATCCTGGTGATTCTCCAGTTCGGGCTATTTCTGTTAGTGGGGACGCTCATCTGGGCGGCCGGCGCCGCCGATCCGTCGTTGTCGGGTGACCGGCTCTACCCCACGTTCGTGCTGCAGCACCTGCCGGCCGGGTTGGCGGGGCTTGTGGTGGCCGGATTGCTCGCCGCGGCCATGAGCACGGTGAGCTCGTCGCTCAATTCCATGGCCTCGGCGACGACCCACGACTTCTACGCGTCCCTCACCGGCAAGCGGGACGCGCGCCACCTGCTCACCGTGGGCCGCTGGGCAACGCTCGGGTGGGCCGCCGTGCTCATGGCGGGAGCCCTGTCGATCCGCTCAACGGATCAACCTGTGGTAGAGATGGCGCTCGCGATCGCCTCGATCACCTACGGGGCGCTGCTCGGCACCTACATCCTGGGCGGCATCTCACGCACGGCCCGCCAGGCCGACGCCATCGGTGCCATCGTCGTGGCGACGGTGGCGATGGTGGTGATCGTGCGCGTGAAGCCGGGCCCCTTCGCCCAACTCGCCTGGCCCTGGTACGTGCCGCTGGGCACGCTGATCACGCTCGCCGCCGGCTTCACCCCCGGTGCGGTGCGACGACTGCGCTCCCGAGCATGAGCCTGCTGGTCGGGGTGGACGCAGGCGCCTCGCACACCGAGGCCGTCGTGGCCCAGGATGACCTCCGAGTGTTGGGCCGGCACCGTGGTGCACCCGGGGCGGTGCGGGCGGGCGACGCAGTCGCCGCCGCCGAGGCCACGCGTGACACCGTCCGAGGCGCACTGAACGACGCCGGCCTCGATGCTTCGCCCGACGTGGTGGTCGTGGGGGCGGCCGGGGCCGGCAGCGAGACGACCCGCACCGAGCTCACCGAGGCGCTCGCCGACGTGCTGGGAGCGCAGGTCACGGTACGGGTCACCACCGACGCCGCGATCGCACTCGAGGCGGCGTTCGCGGACGGACCGGGCATCGTGCTGCTGGCCGGTTCGGGCTCGATCGCGTACGGCCGCGATGCCGCGGGCAACGTGTGGCGCGCCGGCGGGTTGGGCCGGGAGGTGGGGGACGAGGGCTCCGGCTACGCCCTGGCCCGCGCCGCGCTCGGCGCGGTGGGGCGGGCGGCCGACGGCCGCGCAGCGGAGACGGAGCTCACCGGGCGGCTCATGCAGGTCAGCGCGACCGACTCCGCCGCGGCGCTCCTGGCCTGGGCACACGAGGCGGCGGCGCACCAGGTGGCCGCCCTTGCCCTGCCGGTGGGCGAGGCGGCGAT